>DASPJU010000585.1:0-2158 GCA_035628475.1 Salinarimonas sp.
AACCCGCCGGCAAGCCCGCCCGCCGGGGCATCGCCTTTCCCTACGACACCGGCACCCCGGGGCCTCAGCCTCGGGGCCTCTATTTCGACGGCATGATGATGCTGCGCCAGTAGCCGACGTCGCCGCTGGGGCAGGTGACGCGCCCATGGACGCTCCGAGCCTCCGTCACGCCTCCCGGGGCTTCAGGAAGGAGACCAGCTCCGCATTGACGCGCTGGGGCTCCTCGAGGTGCAGCCAATGGGTCGCCTCGTCCAGGACCACGAGGCGCCCGTCCCGACACAGGGCGAGGCTGGCCTCGGCGAGCCCCAGCTGGAGGAAGCGGTCGCGCAGGCCCCAGATCACGAGGGCCGGCGGGAGGACGCGCGGGTCGGCGAGCTCCGGCTTGAGGCGCAGGGCCCGGTACCAGTTGAGCATCGCGGTGAGCGCCCCGGGCCTGGACCAGGCCTCGACATAGCGCTCCAGGTCCTCCGGCGAGAACGTGCCCGGGCGGCTCGTGCGGGTCAGCGCCCGGCGCAGGCGGGCATGGCCGTCCGCCGCGAGCAGGCGCTCGGGCAAGCCGGGCAGCTGGAACAGGCCGATATAGGACGATCGCAGCATCTGGCCCGGATGCCGGCGCAGGTAGCGCCCCGCGACCGCCGGATGCGGCGCGTTCAGGATGGCGAGCCGGGCGATGCGCTCGGGATGGCGCGAGGCGGTCCACCAGGCGACGAGGCCGCCCCAGTCGTGCCCCACCAGCGAGACCTGCGGCGCCCCGAGCGCGTCGGCGAGGCCGATCACGTCGGCCGCGAGGGTGTCGAGGTCGTAGGATCCGACGCCCGGGGGACGGTCCGAGAGATTGTAGCCGCGCTGGTCCGGCGCGACGACGTGGAATCCCGCCTCGGCGAGCGGCCCGATCTGCCGTCGCCAGCCCCACGAGAACTCGGGGAAGCCATGCAGGAGCAGGACGGGAGGTCCGTCGCGGGGCCCGGCCTGGATCGCGGCGAGGGTGATGCCGTTCGTCGTCAGGCGCAGCCCGCCCGGGATCATCGCAGTCGCTCCGTGATCGAACCAGGGCAACGGCCCGGGCGGGACGCGGTTGCGCGTGCGAGCCGTCCGAAACGCGAATGGCCGCCCGGGGGCGGCCATCGTCGTCGGATCCGTGCGGCGGGACCTATTGCAGCGTGGCGCGCCGCAGGTCCTGCAGGCGGGCGACCCGCTCACGGGCGTCGATCTGGGCGTCCGCGCCCGTGGCGCCGGCGGCGGCCTCCTGCGCGGCCGCGATCTCGGCGTCCAGCCGGGCGCCGTCGAGCTCGGCGACGGGGATCGCCTGCTCGGCCAGGATGGTCAGGCCGTCCGCGTTCACGTCGGCGAAGCCGCCGCGCACGAAGAGGCGTTGAGAGCCGGCGGCGCCGCCCGAGATGGTCAGGATGCCGGGCTTGAGGGTGGTCAGCACGGGCGAGTGGCCCGGCAGGATGGTCATGTCGCCCTCGGCGGAGGGCATCTGCACGCTCGCGACCTCGCCCTGGAAGAGCAGGCGCTCGGGCGAGACGAGCTCGAAGTGGAAGGTGGCCATCATGCGCTCCGAAAAGGAGCCCCGCCCCGGGTCGGGGGCGGGGTCAGGGGATCAGGCGGGCTTACGCGGCCTCGGCCGCGAGGCGCTGCGCCTTCTCCATCGCCTCCTCGATGGTGCCGACCATGTAGAAGGCCGCTTCGGGCAGGTGATCGTACTTGCCCTCGACCAGGCCCTTGAAGCCCTTGATGGTGTCCTCGAGCGCCACGAGCTTGCCGGGCGAGCCCGTGAAGACCTCGGCCACGAAGAAGGGCTGCGACAGGAAGCGCTCGATCTTGCGGGCGCGCGCCACGGTCAACTTGTCCTCTTCCGAGAGCTCGTCCATCCCGAGGATCGCGATGATGTCCTGGAGCGCCTTGTAGCGCTGCAGGATCTGCTGCACGCGGCGCGCCACCGCGTAGTGCTCGTCGCCGAGCACGCGCGGGTCGAGAATGCGCGAGGTCGACGCCAGCGGATCGACCGCCGGGTAGATGCCCAGCTCCGCGATCTGCCGCGACAAATTCGTGGTGGCATCGAGATGCGCGAAGGTGGTCGCCGGCGCCGGGTCAGTGTAGTCGTCTGCCGGCACATAGATCGCCTGCACCGACGTAATCGAGCCCTTTTTCGTCG
>DASPJU010000586.1:0-3707 GCA_035628475.1 Salinarimonas sp.
GCCGCAGTAGCGGATCTTGCCGGCGCGCATGAGCGCGTCGAGGGCGGAGAGCATCTCCTCGATCGGGGTGAGCGCGTCGAAGGCATGGAGCTGGTAGAGGTCGATGTAATCCGTGCCGAGGCGCCGCAGACTCGCCTCGCAGGAGCGGACGATCTTCTCCCGCGAGGTGCCCTTGTCGTTCGGGCCCGTCCCCATCGGCATGCCGGTCTTGGTGGCGATCAGGACCTGCTCGCGGCGCCCCTTGACGGCCTCGCCCAGGATCTCCTCGGAGAGGCCCGCGGAATAGCCGTCGGCCGTGTCGAACATGGTGCAGCCGGCCTCGAGGCAGATCGAGACGAGCGCCCGAGCCTCGCGCACGTCGCTGGCGCCCCATTTGCGCAGGAACTCGCTGCCTCCCCCGAACGTGGCCGTCCCGAAGGTGAGCGCCGGGACCCTGAGGCCGGAGCCCCCGAGGGTGCGGTATTCCATGGTCGCCTCCGAGCCTCGTACGAACCCGCGCCGGCCCGCCGGGTCGGTCCGATCGCCCCACGAGTCGCCCCACGAGTTCTGGGCGGGTCGGGAGGCGCCGTCAACGGCCGGGCGACGCGCGGGCTCGTGCCATCGACGGGCAGGCCGCGATCGTGAGCCCGCACCCGTCCCGGTCCATGCGAGCCGTCCCCGACGCCGAGGCCCCGCGCGCCCTTGCCGCGCCCGCGCCGGCCTGTAACCTGCCCTCGATGACGGACATGATCGATTGGCTCCGCGGGCGGCGGGCGAGACCCGACGACCTCCTGCTCGGCGCGGCGATCGGGCTGGGCATGACGGCGCGCGCCGCGGCCCAGGGCGGGGCCGACTTCCTGCTGGCGCTCAATGCCGGGCGCCTGCGCGTCATGGGCGCCGCGTCGATCGCCGGCATGCTCCCCATCCGCGACGCCAACGCCTTCACGGAGGATTTCGCGAGCCGCGAGATCCTGGGCCGGGTCTCGGTGCCCATCCTGTTCGGCGCCGCCGCCTGCGATCCCCGCCTCGACCCGGCGCCCTTCGCGGCGCGCCTGCGCCGGGCCGGCTATGCGGGGATCGCGAACTTTCCCACCGCGATCCACCTGGACGGGCGCTTCCGCGCGGCCGTGGAGGCCGCGGGGCTGGGCTTCGGGCGCGAGGTCGAGCTCCTGAGGACCGCCAAGGCCGCGGGGCTCGCGAGCCTGGGCTACGCCAAGACCCGCGAGGAGGTCGCCCGCCTCGTCGAGGCCGGCGTCGACATGATCTGCCTCAATTTCGGCTGGAACGCCGGCGGCGACCTGGGCATCGCCGGCGGGCTCGCCCTGGACGAGGCCGCCGACCGGGCGCGGCGCCTGTTCCAGTTCGTGCGCAACGCCGCGCCGCACACGCTCTGCCTCGTCGAGGGCGGCCCCATCGTCAGCCCCGACGACATGTGGCGGGTCTGCAGCGAGGCGCGCGCCGACGGCTATGTCGGCGGCTCGACCCTCGACCGGCTGCCGCTCGAGATGTCGGTCATGCGCACCACCTCGGCCTTCAAGGCCACCACGCTGCTGCGGGCCGCGCGCGAGAGCGCCAGCAGGGAGCAGATCCGCCTGGGGGCGCTGGCGGGCCTGCGCGGGCAGTCCATCGTGGCGCAGGCGCTGGCCGAGCGCATCGCCTCGGTCGCCTCCACGGACCTGCCCGTCCTGGTCTGCGGGGAGCCCGGCGTGGGCAAGACCACGGTGGCGCGCGGGGTGCACGTGGCGAGCCGGCGGGGCGGGCCGCACGCGGTGCTCGACGGGCGCCAGCCCGCGCCCGAGCTCGAGCGCGCCCTGTTCGGCCTCGCGGGCGGCCGGGGCGGGGCGCTCGGCGTGCCGGATTCCACCGTGACGATCGAGTTCGTCGACGCCGCCGGCGGCGCGACCCAGGCGCGCCTCGTCGAATGGATCGACCGCGCCGTGCTGGAGCGCTTCGACGTGACGCCCGAGCGCCCGTCGCGGGCGCGCCTCGTGGCGACCCTCCTGGTCGGACGGGAGGGAGCCCTGCGCGAGGAGCTGCGCACCCGTCTCGAGCCGGCCCGGCTCGTCGTGCCCCCTTTACGCGACCGCCCCGAGGACGTCCCCCTGATCGCCCGCGCGATCCTCGCGACCCTCGGGCGCGAGGGCGGTCCGCCGGAAATCGACCCGAGCGGCCATCGCGCGCTCATGGCGCATGCCTGGCCCGGCAACGTGCGCGAGCTGCGCACCGCGCTGAACAAGGCCGCGACCCTGGCCCGCGACCGGGCGATCGACGCCGAGCTGCTGGCCCCGATCCTCGCCGAGACGGTTCCGGACGCCCCCGCCGCGCCCGCGGACGAGCGGGAGTGGATCCTCGACGCCCTGCGGCGCAACCGCTTCCGGCGCGCCGAGACGGCGGCCTTCCTGCGCCTGTCGCGCAAGACGCTGTACAACAAGATGCGGCGGCACAACCTTTTGGGATGAGCGTGCTCACGCGGCCCGCGAGGCGGCCTCCCGCGGCGAGAAGAGGTGCAGCGCCACGCCCCGCGCCGCGAGCTCCGGCTTGAGCCAGGCGGCGAGCGCCCCGAGCGCCTCGCGCTGTCGCCCGTCCGGGTCCCCCGGCCCCGGGTGCAGCACCACGCTGGAGGCGCCGAGCGCCGCAAGCTCGCGGGCCGCCGCCGCGCCATAGGCGAAGCCCACGATCTCGAACCCCAGGGCGCGCATCTCGCGCAAAGCCGCGAATTCCTCCGCGGGCGAGAACCCCACCGAGGCCAGGCCCCGCGCGGTCTCACCCTCCAGCGCCTGGACCGAGGGATAATTGGCGACCCGCCGCACGCCGGCCGCCCGCAGGCGCTCGGCCAGGACGGGCAGGCGGACGAAGGGATCGAGGAGGAACAGCCCGACCGTCGGCGCCGGCGCCGCGGCGGGCCACGGCGCGCGCCCATTAAGGGCCTCCAGCAGCGCGCCGTTCACGTCGCAGACCGGGAGCATGGCGAGAAGGTCGAGATCGGGTCCTTCCAGCCCGCGCAGGGCCGGCAGGAACAGGGTCCCGGCCGGATCGGCTCCCTCGAGCGTGGTGCGGATCGTGAGCGACATGGCGGCCTCTTACCCGATCTTACCCGTAACCGATCGGCGGCCGGCTGGAAATCCCGTCCGGACTCGGTCATGTCTAGGGCAACGACGAGCCCCCAGGGCCGCGAAAAAGAACATCGCAGATCCGCTGTGATTTGCGCGGGAGGACATCGTGACGCTTGATCTCTTCGTCACCGTGACGATGAACGGCCTCACCTTGGCCGCGCTCTACTTCATCGTCGCGAGCGGCTTCTCGCTGATCTTCGGCCTGATGCGCACCGTCAACATGGCGCACGGCTCGCTCTACCTCGTGGGCGCCTATATCGGCTATGCGGTCTTCGATCCGCTCCACAACGCGGATTCGACCTACGCGATCTCCTGGTGGGTGGGGATCCTCGGCGGCGTGCTCGCCGCGGCGCTCGTCGGCGTCCTCATGCAGGTGACGCTGCTCGGCTGGATGCAGGGCCAGGAGCTGCGCCAGGCGCTCATCACGATCGGCCTGTCCATCATCATCGCCGACCAGATCCTCGCCCATTTCGGCGGCAACTCGCGCCAGTTCTTCCCGCCCGACGCCCTTTTCGGCTCGTCGCCGTTCCCCATCATCGACAAGTACCCGACGTTCCGCCTCGTGCAGATCGTCATCGCCGTGCTCGTGGGCGTGGGGCTGTGGCTGCTGCTGAA
>DASPJU010000587.1:0-8687 GCA_035628475.1 Salinarimonas sp.
CGCAGCGGAGCGGGGGTGAGGGGGCGTCTCCGGAGGAGCCGACCCCGAGACGCCTCCTCACTCCCGCGGCTCCGCCGCTTGCTTCGCCCCCGGCAAGGGGGACTCAGCCCTCTCTCCGCCCACGGGGAGAGGAGGGGACACAGCGATGAACTGGATTTCCGACGTCGTCCGTCCGCGCATCAAGACCCTGTTCAAGCGCGAGACGCCCGAGAATCTCTGGATCAAGTGCCCGGACACGGGACAGATGGTCTTCCACAAGGAGGTGGAGGCCAATCAGTGGGTCATCCCGGGCTCGAACCACCACCTCTCGATCACGGCGCCGCAGCGCCTCAAGCTGATGTTCGATTCCGGCACCTGGATCGACGTGCCGCTGCCCGAGGTGGAGCCCGATCCGCTGAAGTTCCGCGACTCCAAGCGCTATGTCGACCGCATCAAGGAGGCGAAGGCCAAGACCGGCCTCCAGGACGCCTTCAAGATCGGCTTCGGCCGGGTCGAGGGCCTGCCCATGACCCTCGCGGTCCAGGACGTGAACTTCATCACGGGATCGCTCGGCACCGCCGCCGGCGAGGCCTTCATCCGCGGCGCCGAGACCGCCATCGACAAGCGCACGCCCTACGTGGTCTTCACGGCCGGGGGCGGCGCGCGCATGCAGGAGGGCGTGCTCTCCCTCATGCAGATGCCTCGCACCACCATCGCGGTGCGCCGCCTGCGCCAGGCCAAGCTCCCCTACATCGTCGTGCTGACGCATCCGACCACGGGCGGGATCACGGCATCCTACGCGATGCTGGGCGACGTGCATCTGGCCGAGCCCGGCGCGCTGATCGGCTTCGCGGGTCCCCGCGTCATCGAGCAGACCATCCGCGAGAAGCTCCCCGACGGCTTCCAGCGCGCCGAGTACCTGAAGGACCACGGCATGGTCGACATCGTGGTGAGCCGCCCGGACATGAAGGCCACGGTCGCCCGCCTGTGCCGCCTGCTCACCAAGGCGCCGCCCGAGGGCGAGACCCCGCCCGCCGACGCCGCGTGAGGGGGAAGCCCGGGCGCCCCATCCCATCCTCGCCCTCGTCCTGAGGTGTTCGGCGTGAGCCGAGCCTCGAAGGGCGCGTCCCTGGATCTCCGGACGGCTGTGGAACGGCCCGACGTGCTTCGAGGCTCGGCTCACGCAGCGCACCTCGGCATGAGGTGGTCGAGAAGCACGCGACCGCCTTCCGCCTGCACCCATGCGCGGCTATGCATTTCCGTCCGAGGGAGGGCGGTCCACCCTCCGCCCGACCCACGGGACATCCGATGAGCTCCTCCGACGCGCTGATCGCCCGCTTCCTCGCCCTGCACCCGAAGACCATCGACCTGTCGCTCGGGCGCATCGAGCGGCTGCTCGAGCGGCTCGGCGCGCCGCAGCGGAGGCTGCCGCCGACGATCCACGTGGCGGGCACCAACGGCAAGGGCTCCACCATCGCCTTCATGCGGGCGATCCTGGAGGCCGGCGGCCTCGTGACCCACGTCTATACCTCGCCCCATCTCGTGCGCTTCCACGAGCGCATCCGGCTCGGGCGTCCCGGCGGGGGCCGCTTCGTCGAGGAGGAGCGCCTCGTCGACGCCCTGCGCGCCTGCGAGGAGGCCAATGCGGGCGATCCGATCACGGTGTTCGAGATCACCACCGCCGCGGCGCTCCTGCTCTTCGCCGACACGCCGGCCGACGCGCTCCTCCTCGAGGTGGGACTCGGGGGGCGCTGCGACGCCACGAACGTGATCGACGACCCCGCCGCCGCCGTGGTGACCCCGATCGGCCGAGACCACGCGGAATATCTGGGCGACACCATCGACAAGATCGCGGGCGAGAAGGCCGGAATCTTCAAGCGGGGCCGCCCGGCCGTCATTGCCCCCCAGGATTATGAGGCGGCCGACGCCGTCCTGCGCGAGCGGGCCGAGCGCGCCCGCGCGGCGCCGATCCGGGTCGGGATGCAGGATTTCTCCGTCCACGAGGAGGGCGGGCGCCTCGTCTACCAGGACGAGGACGGGCTCCTCGACCTGCCGCGCCCGCGGCTCGCGGGCCGCCACCAGTTCGTCAATGCCGGCACGGCCGTCGCGGCCCTGCGGGCGGCGGGCTTCGGGAACCTGCCCAACGAGGCCTTCGAGCGCGGGATGACGGGGGCCGACTGGCCCGGCCGCCTGCAGCGCCTGAACCGGGGTCGCCTGCCGGGGCTCCTGCCCCCGGGCGCCGACCTGTGGCTCGACGGGGGCCACAACCCGGACGGGGGCCGCGTGCTCGCCGCCGCCATGGCGGATCTGGAGGAGCGCGGCGACGCGCCGCTGGTCCTGGTGACCGGCATGCTGGGCACCAAGGACGCGGACGGGTTCCTGGCCAATTTCGCGGGGCTCGCGCGCCAGCTCGTCGCGGTGCCGATGCCGAGCCAGATGGCGGCCCGGCCCGCCGAGGAGGTGGCGGCCATCGCGACCCGCGTCGGGCTCACCGCCACCACCGCCCCGAACGTCGAGGCGGCGCTCGCTTCCCTCGCCAACTTCGTCTGGGACCGCCCGCCCCGGGTCCTGATCTGCGGCTCGCTGTACCTGGCGGGCGAGGTGCTCTCGGCGAACGGCACGCCGCCGGCGTGAGGGCGGGGAACCACGCCGTGTCATCCCCGGCCGGAGCCGCGCAGCGGCGGAGGGGAAGGGGATCCAGCGCCATGAACTTGTCGCGACGCGACGCTCTACGCGCCGCCAAGGGGCCTGGACGGCCATAAAGGGCGCCTTCGGCGCAGGTTCGCTGCGCTGGATCCCCTTCCCCTCCAGCAGGCTCCGCCTGCTTCCAGCCGGGGATGACAGGGCGCCTTCGCGCCCAACCTCCTGCTCCTACAGGCTCGCCTGGCTCACGTACTTCGTGTTGAGATACGCCTCGACCGCCTCGCGCCCGCCCTCCGTGCCGTAGCCCGAATCCTTCACGCCGCCGAAGGGCACTTCCGGGATCGCCAGGCCGTTGTGGTTGATGGTGAGCATGCCGCTCTCCACGTGGCTCGCCAGCGCCGTCGCGGTCCTGGTCGAGCTGGTATAGGCGTAGGCGGCCAGGCCGAAGGGCAGGCGGTTGGCCTCCGCGATCGCCTCGTCGAACTCCCCGAAGGGGGTCACCAGGGCCATGGGCCCGAAGGGCTCCTCGTTCATGGCCGCGGCCTCGCGCGAGAGGTTGGTGATCACGGTGGGCTCGAAGAAATAGCCCTTGTTGCCGATGCGCCGCCCGCCGGTCTCGACCGTGCCGCCCCGCTGCACGGCGTCCGCCACGAGGCCTTCCATGGCCTGCACCCGGCGGGAATTGGCGAGCGGGCCCATGGTGGAGTCGGGCTCCAGGCCCGCCCCGACCTTGCGCGCCTTGGCGGCCGCCACCACCCGCTCCAGGAAGGGCTCGTAGACCCGCTCCTGCACGAGGAAGCGGGTGGGCGCCACGCAGACCTGGCCCGCGTTGCGGAACTTGGCCATGGTGAGCACGTTCGCCGCCGCGTCGAGATCGGCGTCGTCGAACACGATGGCCGGGGCGTGGCCCCCGAGCTCCATGGTGACGCGCTTCATGTGCCGGCCGGCCAGGGCCGCGAGGTGCTTGCCCACGGGGGTCGAGCCCGTGAACGAGATCTTGCGGATGGTCGGGTGCGGGATGAGGTACTCGGAGATTTCCGCCGGCACCCCGTAGACGAGGTTGACGACGCCCTCGGGGACGCCCGCATCCGCGAAGGCGCGGATGAGCTCGGCCGGCGAGGCCGGGGTCTCCTCGGGGGCCTTCACGATGATGGAGCAGCCCGTGGCAAGCGCCGCCGAGAGCTTGCGCACGATCTGGTTGATCGGGAAGTTCCAGGGCGTGAAGGCCGCGACGGGCCCCACGGGCTCCTTCAGGGCGAGGTTGTAGACCCCCTCGGCCCGGGCCGGGACCACGAAGCCGTAGGTTCGCCGCGCCTCCTCCGCGAACCAGTCGATGGTGTCGGCGGCGCCCAGGGTCTCCATGCGGGCTTCCGCCAGCGGCTTGCCCTGCTCCATCACCATGATCCGGGCGACCTCGTCGACCCGCGAGCGGAGAAGGTCGGCGGCCTTGCGCATGACCTTGGAGCGCTCGAAGGCGGAGGTGCGGCGCCAGACCCGAAAACCCTTCTCGGCGGCGGCGAGCGCCCGGTCGAGATCCTCGATCCCGGCATGGGCCACGGTGCCGATGGTCTCCTCGGTCGCGGGGTCGAGCACGTCGATGGTCCGGCCGGACGATGCGGGGGTCCAGGCGCCGTCGATGAACAGGAGAGTGTTCTTGTACATGGGGGCCTCGTCGGGGCTGCGCGCGCGGCGCTCGTGAGCGCATGAATAGCGCGGATGGGGCGGCGGGCGATATGGGAATGCGTGCATCCCTCGTGTCCCTGCCGGCCCGGGGCCCGGCCGCGCCGGCACGACGGGGAGAGCCCCGAGCCTTGCCCCCAGCCCCGCCCTTCGCTATTGCGCGGTGATCGGCGAGGGCTGTGCGATGGGCGGGACGACACCCGAGGTGGCGATCATCATGGGCAGCCAGTCCGACTGGGCGACCATGCGCCATGCCGCGCAGACGCTGGACGCGCTCGGCGTGCCTTACGACGCCCGCATCGTCTCGGCCCACCGCACCCCCGACCGGCTGGTCGCCTTCGCCAAGGGCGCCAAGGCGGCGGGGTTCAAGGTGGTGATCGCGGGCGCGGGCGGCGCCGCCCACCTGCCGGGCATGGCGGCCTCCATGACGCCGCTGCCCGTCTTCGGGGTGCCGGTGCAGTCGCAGGCCCTCTCGGGCCAGGATTCGCTCCTCTCCATCGTGCAGATGCCCGCCGGCATCCCGGTGGGCACGCTTGCCATCGGGCGGGCCGGGGCCGTCAACGCGGCCCTGCTCGCCGCAGCCGTGCTGGCGCTCCACGACGAGGCCTTGAGCCAGCGCCTCGACGCCTGGCGCGCCCGCCAGACGGAAGCCGTCGCCGAGCGCCCGTCCGAGGACGCCCCATGATCCTCCCCGGCCAGACCGTCGGCGTCCTGGGCGGCGGGCAGCTGGGGCGCATGCTGGCGCTCGCCGCCGCGCGCCTGGGCCTCAAGTGCCACGTCTACACGCCCGAGGCCGACAGCCCCGCCGCCGAGGTCGCGGGGGCCTGCACGGTCGCGGCCTACGACGACGAGGCGGCGCTCGGCGCCTTCGCCCGCGCCGTCGACGTGGTCACCTTCGAGTTCGAGAACGTGCCCCGCCGCGCCGCCGAGACCGTGGCGGCGCTCGCCAAGCTGCGTCCCAACGCGGCCGCGCTCGCCACCACCCAGGACCGCCTCGCCGAGAAGGACTTCCTCGCCTCGCTGGGCCTGCCGACCGCGCCCTACCGCGCCGTGGGCTCGGCCCCCGAAATCGAGCCCGCCTTGGCGGATCTCGGCCGCCCGGCGGTGCTCAAGACCCGCCGCTTCGGCTATGACGGCAAGGGCCAGGCCATGATCCGGCCGGGCGACGATCCCGCCGCCGCCTTCGCGGCCATCGGGGCCGCGCCCGCGATCCTGGAGGGGTACGTCGCCTTCGAGCGGGAGGTCTCGGTGGTGGCGGCGCGCGGCGTCGAAGGATCCTTCGCGGCCTACGACATCTGCGAGAACGAGCACCGCGACCACATCCTGGCGCTGACCCGCGTGCCGGCCCGCCTCGCGTCCGAGACCGCCGCGGCCGGCATCGCCATGGCCCGCGCGGTCGCCGACGCCCTCGACTATGTGGGCGTGCTCGCGGTGGAGATGTTCCTCGTGCGCGAGAGCGGGGCCGAGCGCCTCGTGGTCAACGAGATCGCCCCGCGCGTCCACAATTCGGGCCACTGGACCATCGAGGGCGCCCGCACCTCGCAGTTCGAGCAGCACCTGCGCGCCGTCTGCGGCTGGCCGCTCGGCGCGACCGACCGGCTCGGGCGCGTCGAGATGGAGAACCTCGTCGGCGCCGACATGGAGCGCTGGCCCGCGATCCTCGCCGAGAGCGACGCCGCGCTCCATCTCTACGGCAAGGGCGAGGCGCGGCCGGGTCGCAAGATGGGGCACGTGACGCGGGTGAGGCCGGAATAGGCGCGGCCCCGTCGCGGCCGCCGCGAGCCCCGGCGCAGGGGCGCGAGGACCCACCTCCTGTCATCCCCGGCTGGAAGCAGCCGAAGGCTGCTGGAAGGGGAGGGGATCCAGCGCAGGACATAAGTCGCGCAGCGACGCAGGTCGCCCCGCGAAGGGGCCTGGACGGCCACGAGGTGCGCCTTCGGCGCAAGTTCGCTGCGCTGGATCCCCTTCCCCTGCGCCGCTGCGCGGCTCCGGCCGGGGATGACAGCGGGGTGGTTCTTGGCCCCACGCACCGGCCGGAGCTGACATCCGCCCCTCACCGCGCCTGCCCGTGATAGTCCGGGTTCGGCCGCATGTCGGTGGCGGACGCCATGCGGTTCGACATGTTGAAGAACGAGGCCACCGCCGCCACGTCCCAGATGTCCCGGTCGGAGAAGCCCGCCCGGCGCAAGGCCTCCCGGTGCTCCTCCTCGACGGTCCAGGGCGCGTCGCTCATCCGAACGGCGAAGTCGAGCATGGCGCGGTGGCGGGGAGACAGGTTCGCGGCGCGGTAGTTCATCGCCATCATCTCGCCGAGCACGGGATCGCCCGACAGCCCCCGCACCGCCGCGCCGTGGGCGGTCAGGCAGTAATAGCAGCGGTTCTGGCTCGACACGACGACCGCGATCATCTCGCGCTCCAGCTTCGACAGCCCCGAGGGGCCGAGCATGAGGTCGTTGTAGAAGGCCGCGAAGGCCTCGAGCTTGGCGTTGTCGTGGGCATAGGCCTTCAGCACGTTGGGTACGAAGCCGAGCTTCTCGTCGCATTTCGCGAAATAGGCCCGCATGGGCTCGGAGAGCTCGCCCGGGGGCAGGTCGAGGGCCGTGGCTCGCCCGTCCTCCACCTGGCGGGCCGGGACCTCGCCGGGCTCGGGCCGGCGCGGCTTGGGGGCGGGGCTTGGGGAATCGCTCACGCTGGGTCTCCTGCGAGGGGATCGTCTGCGACGAAGGTTGCAGGAGAAGCGCTCCTGTGCCAACGGTCGCCCGAGCCGAAGGGCCAAGCCGATGGGCCGCGCGGACGGATCCGGGGAGGGACCGCCGCGGGGCCCCAAGGGGGAAGAGCGCGCCATGGACACCTCCACCGATACCGGCACGGGAAGGCCCGTCGCCGAAGCCGCCGCCGTCGCCGAGGCGCGGGGCCAGCCGGCCGCGGCCGCGCTCGCGGGCGATCTGTTCGGCCGCGTGCCCGCCGACGACCTGCGCCCCTATTCGCCCGAGACCCTCGCCGACCTCGCGGCGGGCGCGCTGGAGCACCTGAGCGCGCCCCGCCCGGCGGGGGAGCCCGACATCGTCCTGCGCGACATCGAGATCGAGTCGGGCGGCCGGCGCCGCGAGCTGACCGTGGTCGAGGCGCTCAACCGCAACGTCCCCTTCCTTCTCGACTCGACGCTGGCCGAGATCGTCGACCAGGGCTACGAGCCCCGCCTCGTGGCGCACCCGATCCTCGCGGTAGAGCGCGACCGCGAGGGGCGCCTCGTGCGCCTCCTGGGCGACGCCACGGCGGCGAGCCCGTCGGAGGCCTCCCGCGAGAGCCTCATCCACATCCATCTCGATTTCGTGGACGACCCCGGCGCCCGCGAGCGCCTGGCCGCCAACCTGCGCCGCACCTGCGAGGACGTCATGGTGGCGGTGGCGGACTGGCCCGCCATGCGCGCGCGCATCGAGGAGGCCATCGCCTCCTACCGCTCGGGCGCCCTGCCGCTTCCCGCGGACGAGGTCGCGGAGGCGCTGGCGTTCCTCGACTGGATCGCGGCCGGCAACTTCACCTTCCTAGGCGTGCGCGCCTACCGCTTCCCCGACGGGGACGTGGCGGCCGATCCCGTGGCGGGGTCGGGCTTGGGCCTCCTGCGCAACCCCGAGGTGCGGGTGCTGCGCCGCGGCGCCGAGCTCGTCGCCATGACCGCGGAGGTGCGCGCCTTCCTGCAGCGCCCGCGGGCGCTGATCATCGCCAAGGCCAACGTGAAGTCCCGCGTCCACCGGCGCGTCCATCTCGACTATGTCGGGGTGAAGCTGTTCTCGGCCGACGGGCGCCTCGAGGGCGAGCTGCGGGTGATCGGCCTGTTCACGTCGAGCGCCTATACGGGCTCCACCGCCGAGGTCCCCTACCTGCGCCGCAAGGTCGCCCGCATCGTCGACCGCGCGGGCTTCGACCCGGCGAGCTATTCGGGCCGCGCGCTCCTCAACGTGCTGGAGAGCTATCCGCGCGACGAGCTGTTCCAGGTCGACGAGGAGACCCTCTACCGCTTCGCCATCGAGATCATGCGCCTGTCCGAGCGCCCGACCGTGCGGGCGCTCGCGCGGGTCGACGAGTTCGACCGCTTCGTCTCGGTCCTCGTCTTCATCCCCAAGGACCGCTACGACACCAACGTGCGCCGCCGGGTCGGCGAGTTCCTGGCCGGGATCTATGGCGGGCGCGTCTCGGCGGCCTATCCGGCCTATCCGGAGGGCCCGCTCTCGCGCACCCACTACATCGTCGGCCGCTACGAGGGCTCGACCCCGGAGGTGGACCGGGAGACGCTCGAATCCGGCATCCGCGCCATCGTGCGCACCTGGGCCGACTCGCTGCGCGACGCCCTCGTGGAGACGACCGGCGGGGGACGCGCCCGGGCG
>DASPJU010000588.1:0-3013 GCA_035628475.1 Salinarimonas sp.
GTTCGAGACGATGCCGCCCACCGAGATGCCGCCGAAGCCGACCCCATGGTAGCCCCGCTCGCGGCCGACCAGCCGCGTCTTCTGCCCCTGGCCGCCTACGTTCCAATAGGCCAGCGCGATCTTGAGCGCCGTGTCGACGGCCTCCGAACCCGAATTGCAGAAGAAGACGTGGTCGAGATCGCCCGGGGCCAGCTGGGCGATGCGGGCCGCGGCCGCGAAGCCCGCCGGATGACCGAACTGGAAGGCGGGCGAATAGTCGAGCTCCGCGGCCTGGGCCTGGATGGCGGCGACGATGCGGTCGCGGTTGTGGCCCGCGTTGCAGCACCACAGGCCCGCCACGCCGTCGAGCACGGCGCGCCCATCCGGGGTGTAGTAGTGCATGTCCTTGGCGCGGGACACGAGGCGCGGCCGGCGCTTGAAGGCGCGGTTGGCCGTGAAGGGCAGCCACCAAGCGTCGAGATCGTTCGGGACGGCGGCTCCCGTGGCGTTGGCGAGGGCGTGACCCATGACGTGCTCCTTCCCGAGAGGCGGCTCTTGCGTGCGAGGCCGTGAATGCCGGATTCGGATCGAGCCCGCAGGATCGCCCTGCGGAGGCTCCCCCGGCAAGGCCTTAACCGCGCCCATCCGGGTCCCTGCCGGCGCACGCCTCGCCCGGCGCCGCGTCCGAGATGTCGGACCGAGGGCGGGAGCGATACCCGCAGGCCGGACCAGGGCAGGTCCGCCAGCGGGGCAGGGCACCCGGGTCAGGCGAGGTCGCAGCCCGAGCCGGGACCCTCCAGCGTGTCGGAACCCATGGCTTGCCGGCTTCCGGGAGGGCTTGCGGCGCTCTCGTCGTCGGGCGACATGCTCCAGATCCGCGCGACCACCCGGGCGACGCAGAACCAGAGCGCGGTCGCGCAGGCGGCCAGGAAGGTGGAGAGCAGAGCCTCGCTCATGCCGGTCCCCGCTGGAGCCGGACGCGGTTCGCCCGCACCACCCGGGTCATCTCGCGGACCACGTCGCCCGCCGAGGATCCCGTCCCGAGGAGGATCGCTGCCGTGCCGAGCGCCGCCGCCTTCTCGCCCATCATCAGCTGCCCTTCGGCCAAGCTGCCGCGCCCCGTCGCGATCCGGCCCATGCGGATAGCGATCACCGCCTGCGCCTCGCAGGCGAGGGCGGCCGTGTCGCACGCGAGGGCGATCCAGGCTCCCAGCACGCGACACCTCCTCGACCGGCCCGTGAGTTTCCGTAACGTAAACCACCGGCCGCGATTTGGACAGGCGGAACTGGCACGCGGGTCTCAAGGAACGGCCCGGACACCTTCGCGGGGAGGTCGCGCCGGTTCGCACGACCGAAGCCCGCTCGCGCGCCGAACATCGGACGTCACGGCAGCTTGGCTCCGAGGCCCCGCGAGCCGTGTCACGCCCGCGAGGTCCTCCCTTGCCCGCCGGACGGAGCGCCGGCGCGTCCCGCGGGCCGGGCGTCGCGGCCGAGGCCGTCCAGCGCCGACAGGACGGCTTCCGTCACGAGGCCGAGGACGAGATGGGCGACGAGCCCGCGCGCATGGGCCTGACGGGGGTATTGGCGCGGCGGGGCGGCCGTGCCCATTGCCGTGTTGAGCCCTTCGTCCTCCATGAGGAACATCCCTAGGCCGAACAGGAGCCCCCGGCTCACCGCGCCACCCGGCAAGTGGCGCCGCGTCGCCCCGTAGACGGCGGCCGGGCCGATGCCCACCGCATAATGCACGGCGATCCCGGCCGCGCTGGGCTGGGGCGGCGGCCGCGCGCCGACGGCTCGGGCTGCCATGGCGGCCATGTTGTGGGCGGGGTCCTTGTGGTCGGGCCGCACGGCCTGGGTCCGGCGCCAGGCCTCCTGATCGCCGTGCTCGACCATGTACCAGTCGACCCGGTCCATGACCCAGACGCCGGCGGCCCCGGCCAGGGCCCCCTTGGCGAGGTCGGCGGCGACGGTCGTCGTCGATGTCATTGGCGGCACCCGGGATCTGCTCCTGCCTTGCTCAAGAGTCTCGCGGCGGCTCTGGTTCCCGGGCGAGCGCAGCCCGGCCCTGTCCCGGCTCGCCCGGCATTGTTTCCCGCGGCGCGAGGGACCTCGAACGTGGAGAGGGCCGCCATAGGGCGGCCCTCTCGATCATGCGATCAGGGGTTTTCTACCGGGACGTGTGACAGGGAGGTGAGTTTCAACGTAACCCGGTAACTCAATCTCACGAAAGCGTTCGGGTTCTTTCCGCAAGCGGATGCAAAGAAGCTACGTGGATTGTGCTCGCGACAAGGAAAAAAGCCCCCTCGGACGAGGGGGCTTGGTTCGATGTACGGGCATCAGGCGAGGTCTGATCGCTCGTAGAAGCTGGCACCGTAATCCTTCGGTCCGAGCGCCGGATGGACACCTTCCTCCGCGAGAACCCGCCGCAAGTCGGCGGGCAGGACGCGGCGTCTGCGAGCTAGATCCGTGAGGCCTACATAGCGCCGAGAGAATGCCTCGATCTCGCTTTCGTCCACCATGGTGGCGGGACGCCTCGTGACGGGGTGGATGATCTCGCGGCTTGCGAGGTCCCCGAGGGCCACGAGGCGACGAGCGACCTTGGAGCAGATCTTCAGGCGCCGGGCAGCCACGCTCAACGATATGCCGGCGACAGGTGCGTAGAGCAGGCTTTTCAGTTCGTCTGTATCGACCAGGAGGGACCCGTAGCCCTGCTTCGTGAGAAGGCGCTCGACGCGCCTGAGGCGGCCATCGAGAATGAGGCGTGCGACGTCGGCACCGCTGCATTGGGATGCCCTGGCTGCGGCGGTGATGTCGGCCATCGACGGGGCGATGTCCTGGGCGGCGACAGCCCGGCTCAAAAGCCGCGCGAGGAACAGGTCGAGGTCGGCTCGGTCGAAATAGGCGCGGTGACCGGCCCCCACGGAGTGGTCCTGATGGAATGTTAGTTCAGGGTTGGCCTTTGCGCCACGGCTAGCTGGGCCAGCGGAGCCGGTCTGGGTGGCGCAGCCGGCCAGGCGGGTTGGCGCGGCACCAG
>DASPJU010000589.1:0-2542 GCA_035628475.1 Salinarimonas sp.
CCGCCACGCCGTTGGCCACCGCGACCTGCGCGCCGAGGCTGTCGAAGGGCGTGCGGCCGTTGCGCCAGTCGAGGGAGGCGGAGAGGGGACGGCGCTCGACGCGGCGCAGCGCCTCGACGAGCCCGATGCCGCCGAGCTCGCCGGAGCGGACGTTGAGGCTGCCGCGGCCGTGGAGCGCCCGGGCGAGGTCGGCCGGCGAGGCGCCGAGGCTCTCGAGCGAGAGCTGCCCGTTGGCGGTGCCCGCGAGCCACCGTGCCTGACGTGTCTCCGCCTTGAGGGCGCCGAGGTCCACCCGCTCGAAGCTGAGCTGCGAGCGCAGGTCGATGCTCTCTCCCGCCGCCACGAGGGCGAGGCGCCCGCGCACCAGTCCGCGGCTGACCGCGGCGCGGCCGAGGGAGGCCTCGATGCGGCCATGCTTCACCAGGAGGCTGAGCGCCAGGTCGTCGAGGCGCAGCGCGCCGGCTCGCGCGCTCGAGGCCGAGAGGCGCAGGTCGACGTCGGCGCGGGTGTGCCGGTCGAGGCTGATCTCCTCCGCGCTCCAGGCTCCCGTGGAGAGCTGCGCCGCGCCGAGCGGGGCCAGGAAGGGCGTCAGGTCCAGGCGGTCGGCCGCGAGCGTCCCGTTGACCGACAGCCGACCGCGATCGAACCGGGCCATCAGCGCGCCGTCGAGGGTGTCGGCGCCCAGGGTCAGGCGGACCTCGCGCCAGGAGAGCGCCTCGCGCTTGGCCTCGAAGGCGCCCTCCAGGCTCACGAGTTCCATGAGCGGCGCGAGCGGCAGCCCGGCGCCGCTCCAGCGGGCGAGGTCGCGTAGGGATCGCACCTCGATCGAGGAGGTGCCTGTCACGCGCGGCTCGGGCCCGCCCTGGGCGGTTCCGGTCACCATGGCGCGCAGGCCCGGGCCCAGCACGCGAGCCGACACGGGGCTCGCGCGCCCGTTCATGAGGGCGTGAGGGTTCAGGTCGGCGAGCGCCAGGGTGACGAGCTCGCCCCGCCAGCGCAGGTTCCCGCCCAGATCCACGGCGCTGTCGGGCGCGGCCTGGTTGGCCAGGAGATTCACCTCCTCGAGCTGCGTCGCGATGCCGGAGCGCTCGTCGCGCACCGCGATCTCGGAGCCCTGCACCACGACTCGCCGTAGCCGCGAGCGGCCCGGCGGCTGGCCCCGGGCGATGGAGGCTGTCAGCGCGGCGAGCGTCGCGTCCCAGCCGCTGCGGCCCGAGCCGTCGATCGCGACGTCGATCTTGGCGAACGCGACCGAGACCTCGGAAAGCTCCAGGCGCCCGACCAAGAGCGGGAGCACGCGCAGCTCGCCGCGCAGGATGCCGCCGCTCACCAGGGTCGAGCCGTCCGCCGCTTTCAGGCGGAAATCCTCGAACTTGACCCGCGGCACCGGCAGGAACGCGATCGTGGTGCGGCCCCCCACGTCGAGGTCGAGCCCGTAGGCGTCGAGCTGCCCATCGATGCGCGCCACGAGACGGCTCGTCGACACCGTCCAGGGCGCGACCGCGACGGCGATCCCGACGAGGGCGAGGACGATCAGGAGCAGCGTGAGGCGACGTTTCATCGAGCGGTGTCGTCCGTGCGGGAGGGACCGGTCGGTCCTCCGGATGCTGATGGGGCGATGGGCGTCCGCGTGGGAAATCCTTAGCGGAGTATGGCCAAGTTGTCTAAAGAACCCGCGAATGCGGGCGGGGGGGCGGGAGCGTCCGGCTCGTTCGGCGAGGCCTCCCCCGTCGCGCCGTGTCGGTGAGCCGGAAGACACCGCAAAGTGGGCATTCGTGGGGCGGGCCGCGCATTCCTGCGTGAATGGCCCCGCGTCCCCGCGATCTTGACTTTCGGGAGCCGGCCGGGGAAGCAACGGGGGACCTCGTGGCGCGCCAGCCCGCGCCGCGCACGCGCTCGGAGGGGCTCCATGAAAAAGGTGTACGCGGACGCCACGCAGGCCTTGGCCGGCGTCCTCAAGGACGGCATGACGATCATGGCCGGCGGCTTCGGCCTGTGCGGCATCCCCGAGGTGCTCATCGACGCGGTACGCGAGTCCGGCGCTCGGGATCTCACGGTGGTGTCGAACAACGCGGGCGTCGACGGCGTCGGCCTGGGCCTCCTGCTGGAGACCCGCCAGATCCGCAAGATGATCAGTTCCTATGTCGGCGAGAACAAGATCTTCGCCCAGCAATATCTCTCGGGCGAGCTGGAGCTGGAGTTCACGCCCCAGGGCACGCTGGCCGAGAAGCTGCGCGCGGGAGGCGCGGGCATCCCGGCCTTCTTCACGCGCACCGGGGTGGGCACCATCGTGGCCGAAGGCAAGGAAACGCGCGAGTTCGACGGCCATGTGTACGTGATGGAACGCTCGCTCCTGCCCGAGGTGTCGCTCGTGAAGGCGCACACGGCGGACAAGAGCGGCAACCTGGTGTTCCGCCGCACCGCGCGCAACTTCAACCCGGCCTGCGCGATGGCGGGCCGCGTCACCGTGGCCGAGGTCGAGGAGATCGTCGAGACCGGCACGATCGATCCCGACGCCGTCCACCTGCCCGGCATCTACGTG
>DASPJU010000590.1:0-3362 GCA_035628475.1 Salinarimonas sp.
GCCGAGCCGCAGACCAAGGGATGATCGCCGGAGCGTGTCGCGGGGAAGTGGCCTCCGGTTCCCCGCAGGGACGCAGGACAACCTAATCAACTGGGGTCTGCCGGGCGCACCGCGACGCGCTCGACAGATCCCAGCGCCAGAGGACCAGGTCACACCATGAAGACGATCCACCTCATCGCCGGCGCCCTCGGTCTGGCTCTCGCCCTGTCCGGCCCGGCGCACGCCGCCGGCGAGGGCGTGAACCCGCCCCGCGAGGACTGGAGCTTCGGGGGGCCCTTCGGCTCCTTCGACCGCGCCCAGCTCCAGCGCGGCTTCAAGGTCTACCGGGAGGCCTGCGCCTCCTGCCACGGCCTCAACAAGGTCTATTTCCGCAACCTGTCCCAGCCCGGCGGCCCCGAGTTCTCGCCCGGCCAGGTCCAGGCGCTCTCGGCGGAGTACAAGATCAAGGATGGGCCCAACGAGTCGGGCGAGATGTTCGAGCGGGCCGGCCGCCCGGCCGACCGCCTGCCCTCGCCCTTCCCCAACGAGCAGGCCGCCGCGGCGGCGAACGGCGGCAAGGCGCCCCCGGACCTCTCGGTGATCGCCAAGGCCCGCACCTATACCCGCGGCTTCCCCTGGTTCATCACCGACGTGTTCACGCAGTACACCGAGAACGGCCCGGACTACGTCTCGGCCGTGCTCCACGGCTACGAGGACCCGCCGGCGGACTTCAAGGTGCCCGAGGGCGGCCACTACAACCGCTACTATCCGGGCCACGTCATCGCCATGCCCCGGCCGCTCACCGACGGGCAGGTCGAGTATCCCAAGGCCGCGGACGGACGCCCGCAGGCCCCGGAGACGACGCTGCAATATGCCCGCGACGTCACGGCCTTCCTGATGTGGACCGCCGAGCCGCATCTCGAGCAGCGCAAGCGCCTGGGCTTCCAGGTGATGATCTTCCTGCTCGTCTTCGCGGTGCTGCTCTACTTCACCAAGAAGAAGATCTGGGCCCGTGTCGGCGGCGACCCCGTCGCCATGCACCACCCGCACCAGTCGCCGCACTAGCCTCGCCGAAGGGCGCGAGCGACGCGGATGGGGGCCCCTCGGGGCCCCTTTTTCGTTGGGACGTCCCTGGCGGTCCGGGGCCCGCCGCGGGCGTGATCTCCGGACCGGCGGGCGCCTATCGCCGCCCGAACAGGCGCTCGATGTCGGCGAGCTTCAGCTCCACATAGGTGGGGCGGCCGTGGTTGCACTGACCCGAGAGCGGCGTCGCCTCCATCTGGCGCAGCAGCGCGTCCATTTCCTGCGGGCGCATGGCGCGCCCGGCCCGCACGGAGCCGTGGCAGGCCATGCGCGAGAGGATGGCGTCGAGGCGTCCCTCCAGGGCCGCTGCGCCGTCGCCCTCCACCACCGCATCGGCGAGGTCGCGCACCAGGCCCCTGACGTTCCCGCCCGCGAGGGCTGCGGGCACCTCGCGCACCGCGACCGCGCCGGGACCGAAGGGGTCGATCACCAGCCCGAGCCCCGCGAGCGCGGGAGCGGCCTCCGCGAGGCGCTCGGCGGAGCCGTCGTCGAGCTCCACGATCTCCGGGATGAGGAGGGGCTGGCGCGCCACCCCGCGCCCGGCGCGCTCGGCCTTGAGGCGCTCGTAGACGAGACGCTCGTGGGCCGCGTGCTGGTCCACGATGACGATCCCGTCCCGGGTCTGGGCCACGATATAGGTGCCGTGGACCTGGGCCCGCGCGGCGCCCAGCGGCGCCTCGAGGGTCTCGGGATGCGCCTCGGCGGCCCCGGCGCGGGCGTCGGCGGAGGGCGCGAAGGCCTCGAAGGCGGCCTGCGCTCCCTCCGCGAAGCCCGGGGTCGCGACCGGCCGGTCGAGGGGCGCCTGCCAGGAGGCGGCGATCGCCGCCTGGCGAGGCGGCGGAGGCGCCCCGCCGGGGCGCAGGGCCTCCAGGGTGCGCAGGCCCCCCGTGGTGGCCGCGCGGTGTCCCGCCCCCTGGATGGCGTCGCGGATCGCCGAGACGATGAGGGCCCGCACCAGGCCCGGATCGCGGAAGCGCACCTCGGTCTTGGCCGGGTGCACGTTCACGTCGACGAGGCGCGGATCGCAGTCGATCGTGAGCGCCAGGACGGGGTGGCGGTCGCCCGCCATGGTGTCGGCATAGGCCCCGCGCACGGCGCCCAGCAGCAGCCGGTCGCGCACGGGCCGGCCGTTGACCACGAAATGGATATGGGCCGCCGATCCCCGGTGGAAGGTGGGCAGCCCCACAAGGCCCGACAGCGAGAAGCCCTCCCGCGCGGCCGCGAGCGCCACGGCGTTGGGGGCGAAATCCGCGCCCAGCACCCGGGAGAGGCGGCGCCTCAGGCCCGTCTCGTCGGGGCTCTCGGCGGGCAGCGCCAGGGCGGTGAGGTGGTCGCCCGACAGGGTGAAGCGCACCCCCGGATGGGCGACCGCGAGGCGGCGGAGCACCTCGGCCACGGCGAGCGCCTCGGCGCGGTCGGATTTCAGGAACTTGAGGCGCGCGGGCGTGGCGGCGAACAGGTCCGTGACCTCGATGCGGGTGCCGGGCGCGGCGGCGGCGGGGCGCACCGGGTGCTTGCGGCCCGCGTCCACCAGGATCGCGGCGCCCGTGTCCGCCCCCGCGGCGCGGGTCACGATGGAGAGGCGGCTCACCGCGCCGATGGACGGCAGGGCCTCGCCGCGAAAGCCGAGCGTCCCGATGCGGGTGAGGTCGCCGTCGGGGAGCTTCGAGGTGGCGTGGCGCTCGACCGCGAGCTCCAGGTCATCCGGCGCCATGCCGCAGCCGTCGTCCACGACCCGGATGAGGCGGCGCCCGCCCGCCTCGAGGGTGACCTCGACGGCGCGCGCCCCCGCGTCGATGGCGTTCTCGACGAGCTCCTTCACGGCCGAGGCCGGGCGCTCGACCACCTCGCCGGCGGCGATGCGGTCGACGAGCACGGGATCGAGGCGGCGGACGGGCATGGGGCGGGATCGGGGAACGGATCGGGGACGGGCGACGATAACGCGCAGGTGGCGATCCGCGCGCCCGCGCGCAAGGCGGGGAGAGCCCCCGGGCCCCGCCCGCCTGGGTCCGGTCCCGGACCGCCGACGGAGGCGCGCCGCGCGCCGCGAGGCCCGCCGGCGCGTCCGTCCGATCCCGGACCCCGCCTTGCGGGCTAACCTTCCGTTAACCATCATCTGGCCCTGTGGCGGGGCCAGCCCTGCGCCCATTCCACCCCGGAGGACGATCCCGATGAACGGCTCGACCGCGAAGGCCCGCCTCGGCCTCATCCTCGCCGGCCTCACGCTCGGCATGCCCGCGGCCCTCGCCCAAGACGCCGCGCCCGCCGCGCCGGCGCTCGATCCCGAGACCACTGCCTCG
>DASPJU010000591.1:0-4394 GCA_035628475.1 Salinarimonas sp.
TGAGCTTGGCGGCCTGGGTGACGTTGGCGCGGTTCGACACCATCATGGCGGTGACGAGCGCCTCGATCACCAGCACCACCGCGGCGACGCTGGACGACAGGACGGGGTGGCGACTCGGCGCCAGCAGCGCGTGGTCGGCGAGCCGCGCCAGCGGCGAGGCCGGCGAGTCCGTGATCGCCACCAGGGCCGCCCCCCGATCGCGGGCGTAGAGGGCGAGCTGCACCGCGTCGCTCGCGTAGCGCGGCACCGAGATCGCCACCAGCACGTCGCCGCGCCCCACATTCATGAGCCGGCCGGCCGCGACCTCGGTGCCGCCGAACTCAACCACGTTGATGAGCCCCGGGCAGAAGGGCTGGAGCCCCAGCGTCAGCAGGCCCGCGGCATGCGCCGAGAGGCCGAAGCCCATGACATAGACCACCGGCGCGCGCTGGAGGCGCTCCACCACCGCCGCCACCATGGCGGCGTCGAGGCCCTCGGCGGCGGCCCGCACGCCGGCCAGCGTCGCCTCGAGCCCCTCGGTGAGCGGCGAGCCCTCGGAGCGCGGGCGCTCGAAGGCGTCGCGCAGCTTCTCCACGGGCTGGAGGATCGCCTGGAGCGTGCCGGCCACCGCGCCGCGCAGCTCGCCGTAGCCCCGAAAGCCCGCCGCGCGGGCGAAGCGGCTCAGCGAGGCCGTCGAGACGGCGGTGGCCGTGCTCAGCTCCTCGATCCCCATGGCCGCGACCCGAACGGGATTGCGCAGCACGAAATCCGCCGCGGCGCGGTTGGCCGGCGAGGAGCCGGCGAGCAGCTCCACCAGGCGCCGCCCCACCTCCGACTCGGCGAAGGCGGCATCGGGGGCGGGCGGGGCATGAACGGAAATTTTCATGACTTGATCAGATGAAAATTTCCAGCCAAGATCAAGCCATCCAGAGGAACGATCACAAGAAGGACGTCTCGATGCTCCGCCGCCATCTCCTCGCCGCCGCCCTCGTCGCGGTCGCCGGCCCCGCTCTCGCCCAAGCCCAGAAGATGCGCGTGGGCGTCGAGGGCAACTACCCGCCCTTCTCGCAGATCAGTCCGGACGGGAAGCTCTCCGGCTTCGACATCGACATCGCCAACGCGGTCTGCGAGAAGATGAAGGCCGAGTGCACCCTGGTGCAGCAGGAGTTCGACGGGATCATCCCGGCGCTCAACGCCAGGAAGTTCGACATGATCGTCGCCTCGATGACGATCACGGACGAGCGCAAGAAGGCCGTCGACTTCTCGGATCCCTATTACGACGTGCCGTCGCGCTGGGTGGCCAAGAAGGGCGCCTTCAAGGGCGAGGCGACGCCCGACGCGCTCAAGGGAAAGACCATCATCGTGCTGCGCAACTCGCCGCGCGCCCGCTGGCTCGCCGAGCGCTACAAGGAGAGCACGATCCTGCCCGTCAACAAGGAGACGGACGTCTATCTCGAGCTCGCGGCCGGGCGCGGCGACATCGGCTTCGGCTCGTCGGTCGTGTCCTCCGAGTCGTTCCTGAAGCGGGACGCGGGCCGGGACTTCGAGACGGTGGGCAAGACCGTGCGGCTCGAGGCCGGCTCGGGCGGCGTCGGCATCGCGGTGCGCAAGGCCGACACCGAGCTCAAGGACAAGGTCAACGCCGCCCTCAAGGCCATCAAGGCCGACGGCACCTACAAGCGTCTCCAGGACAAGTATTTCGACTTCGACATCTCGGGCGAGTCGTAAGTCCGCACACCTCTTCCCGCCGTGCCGGGAGAGGGCTTCGGGCCCTCTTGCCGGGGCCCGAAGCGGGCGCGGCAGCGCGGGGGCTTGGACGGTCGCGTTCCGTCCTGGGATGCCCCCTCGCCCTCGCTCACTTCGTTCGCTTGCCGCGCCTGCCGGTCCGCAGGCGCGGCCCTCTCCCCGCCCGCGGGGAGAGGGAAAGGACCCCCATGCTCCACGGCTATCTTCCCGCGATCCTCGGCGGCCTCGCCTCGACGCTCTCCGTCGCGGCGGTGTCGCTGCTCGTCGCCTGCGTGTTCGGGCTCGCGGGCGCCGCCGCGAAGCTCTCGGACTCGCGCGCCTTGCGCCTGACGGCGGACGTCTACACCACCCTGATCCGCGGCCTGCCGGAGCTCGTCCTGCTGCTGCTCATCTTCTATGGCGGGCAGATCGGCATCAACGCGCTCGGCGAGCGGTTCGGCTGGGGCTATGTCGACGTCAACCCGTTCCTGGCCGGCACGCTGACCCTGGGCTTCATCTTCGGGGCCTATCTCACCGAGACCTTCCGCGGCGCGATCCTCGCGATCCCGCGCGGCCAGATCGAGGCGGGCCACGCCTTCGGCCTCAAGCCCATGACGGTCCTGCGCCGGATCGTGGCACCGCAGATGGTGCGCCACGCCATTCCGGGCTTCGCCAACAACTGGCTCGTCATGGTCAAGGCCACGGCGCTCATCTCGATCATCGGCCTCGACGACATGGTCCACCGGGCGAACCTCGCCTCCTCGGCCACCAACAAGCCCTTCACCTTCTTCGCGGCCATCGCGGTGATCTATCTCGCGGTCACCACGGTCTCGATCGGGCTTCTCACGCTGGTGGAGCGGCGCTTCTCGCTGGGCGTCCGGAAGGCGGAGCTCTAGGATGATCGACTGGTCCGTCGTCGCCGGGGCGCTCCCCGATTTCATCAAGGGCCTGCAGATCACCCTGCTGCTGCTGGCGATCTCGCTCGCCTCCGGCTTCGCGCTGGCGATCCCCCTCGCGACCCTGCGGGTGTCGCGCAACCGCTGGCTCTCGACCCCGGTCTGGCTCTACACCTACGTGATCCGCGGCACCCCGCTCCTGGTGCAGCTCTTCATGATCTATTTCGGGCTCGCCCAGTTCGAGTGGGTCCGCGAGAGCGCCGCCTGGACGCTCCTGCGCTCGCCCTGGTTCTGCGCCTGGCTGGCCTTCACCCTCAACACGGCCGCCTACACGACAGAGATCTTCGCCGGCGCCCTGCGCAACACCCCGCAGGGCGAGATCGAGGCGGCGCGCTCGCTGGGGCTCACCACCATCCAGATCTATCGCCGCATCCTGTGGCCGAGCGCGCTGCGCCGCGCCCTGCCGCAATACGGCAACGAGGCGGTGGGCCTCATGCACGCCACCGCCATCGCCTCGACCGTCACCCTCGTCGAGCTCACCCGCGTGGCCCGCGACGTCTACTCGATCCACCTGATGCCCGTGGAGGCCTTCGGCACCGTCGCGGCCTTCTACTTCGTCCTCACCTTCACGATGGTCGGACTGTTCAAGCTCCTGGAACGGCGCTTCCTGCGCCACCTGAGCCGCAAGCAGCCCGAGGCCGCCTGAGAACCCCATGCGCACCGACACGATTCCCCTGGGCGGCCACGCCCCCGGCCTGCAGGCCGCGCTGACCGTCCACCGCTTCGGCACCCCCGGCGCGCGGCCCCTCGTCTATGTCCAGGGCGCGCTCCACGCCGACGAGATCCCCGGCATGATCGCGGCCCACCATCTGCGCGGGCGCCTCGAGGCCCTGGAGGCGGCGGGGCGCGTGCGCGGCGAGATCGTGCTCGTCCCCGTCGCCAACCCGCTCGGCCTGAACCAGCGGATGCTGGGGGGCATGGTGGGCCGCTTCGACCTCGCCGACGGGGCGAACTTCAACCGGCATTATCCGGACCTCGTCGCGGCGGTGGCCGAGGCCGTGGGCGGGCGCCTGACCGACGACGAGGCGGGAAACCGCGACCTCATCCGGGCCGCCCTGGCCGACGCCGTCGCGGCCTCCCCGGCGACGACCCCGGCCGAGCACCTCAAGCGCACGCTGCTGGGGCTCGCGGTCACGGCGAACGTGGTGCTCGACCTGCATTGCGATTCGGAAGCCGCGATGCACCTCTACACGCTCACCCCGCACGCGGAGGACGTCGCCCCGCTCGCGGCGCTCCTGGGCTGCGAGGCGGTGCTGCTCGCCACCGAATCGGGCGACGAGCCCTTCGACGAGGCCTGCTCGACGCCGTGGCTGCGCCTGGCCGAGCGCTTCCCGGACAGGCCCGTCCCGCTCGCCTGCCTCGCCGCCACGGTGGAGCTGCGCGGGCAGGCGGACGTGTCGCACGAGCTCGCCGCCGCCGACGCCGAGGCGCTCGCGGCCTTCATGACGATCCGCGGCGCGATCGAGGGCCCGGCGCCCCGGGTGCCGCCCGCGCGCTGCCGGGCGACGCCGCTGGAAGGCTCCGAGCCCCTGATCGCGCCCCGCGCCGGCATGGTGGTGTTCCACCGCGACGTGGGCGAGCGGGTGGCGGCGGGCGACGTGATCGCCGAGATCGTCTGTCCCGTCAGCGGCGACGTCACCCCCGTGGCGACGGCCTCGGACGGCGTGCTCTTCGCCCGGTCCGCCTCCCGGTTCGCGGCGGCCGGCAAGCGCCTGGGCAAGGTCGCGGGCAAGA
>DASPJU010000592.1:0-3237 GCA_035628475.1 Salinarimonas sp.
TCAAGCCCGGCAGCCGCTCCCTCAAGAGCTGAACGCCGTCGCCCGGACGCGGGCGGCGCGCATCGTCCCGCCAGCCTCCAAGGTCAGGATCAGGGTTACGGCGCGATGAACGGGATCGGCCCGGCACAGGCGTCCGGGTTCTGACGCACATAACCTAAAATTTGCATCGAAAGACCTGGCATATCGCGCTAAGAGGAGCGCAGTGCTAGGAAGTTGCGCAGTCGTCGCGGCGGTAGCCTGTGGGGGCGCTCCGCTCGACCGGAATTTTCCAACCATCCCGTGTTCCTAACGAAAACGAGATCACATCGATGATCGGACAGCAGAGAATCGCCCTCTTCATCGACGGCGCCAACCTTTACGCGACCACCAAGACGCTTGGGTTCGACATCGACTACAAGCGCCTCTTGAAGGAGTTTCAGGGCCGCGGTCATCTGGTTCGCGCCTTCTATTACACGGCGCTCGTCGAGGACCAGGAATACTCCTCCATCCGTCCGCTCATCGATTGGCTCGACTATAACGGCTACCGGGTCGTCACCAAGCCCACCAAGGAGTTCGTCGACTCCACGGGGCGGCGCAAGGTGAAGGGCAACATGGACATCGAGCTCGCCATCGACGCGCTCGAGCTCGCCTCGCACATCGATTACATGGTGCTGTTCTCCGGGGACGGCGACTTCCGCTCGCTGGTGGAGGCCATGCAGCGCCGGGGCGTGCGGGTCGCCGTGGTCTCCACGGTCTCGACCCAGCCGCCCATGGTCGCCGACGAGCTGCGCCGCCAGGCCGACGAGTTCATCGACATCGCGCACCTGATCCCGAAGATCGGCCGCGACCCCGCCGAGCGTCCGCCCCGCGAGCCGCGCGCGCCGGGCGAGTTCGGCGGCGAGCGCCGCTTCGCGGGCCCGGGCCTGGAGCGCCGCTACGGCATCCGCCAGGCGCCGACCCCCGCCGACGACGACGTCGTCGACACCTGATCGCCCGCGCGGCCCGTCGTTCGAGGACGCGGATCAGTCGCGCACCAGCTCGAAGCGGTCCACGTCCACGAGGCCCAGATCCGTGATCTTGAGGTGCGGGATCACGGGCAGGGGCAGGAAGGCCACCTGAAGGAAGGGCTCGGGGAGCACCACCCCGAGCCCCCGGGCCGCGGCGCGCAGGGGATGCAGCGCGTCGCGCACGTCCTCGTAGGCGCGGTCGCTCATCAGGCCGGCCACCGGCAGGGCGAGCTCCGCCCGCACGGTGCCGTCGGACACCACCGCGAAGCCGCCCTGGATCTCGATGAGCCGGTTCACGGCCGCCGCCATGTCGGCGTCGTCGACGCCCACGACGCAGATGTTGTGGCTGTCGTGCCCCACCGACGAGGCGATGGCGCCGCGCCGCATCCCGAACCCCTTCACGAAGCCCAGGCCCACGTTGCGGTTGGCGCCGTGGCGCGCCACCACCGCCACCTTCACGACGTCCCCGTCGAGGTCGACGTGCCGGACGCCGCCGCGGCTGGGCAGCGCGCGGCGCAGGTGCTCCGTGATGATGCGCCCCGGCACCACCCCGATCACCGAGCTCTCGCCCGGCCCGCCGGGGACGCGGAAGTCGTCCGCCGTCACGGGCGCCGCCTTGACGCTGGCGAGCCCCACCGGCGCGATGCGCGGGCGGGCCTCGAAGAGCGCCTCGTCCACGAGGCGCCCGCCCGCGATCACGTCCGAGACCGCGCAGGCCTCGAGATCGTCGAGGAGCGCGATGTCGGCCCGCCGCCCGGGCGCGATCAGGCCGCGGTCGGTCAGGCCGAAGGCGGCAGCGGCCGTGAGCGAGGCCGCGCGATAGACCGCCAGCGGCGGGCGCCCGAGCCCGATCAGCGTGCGGATCATGTGGTCGATATGCCCCTCCTCGGCGATGTCGAGGGGGTTGCGGTCGTCGGTGCACAGCGCCAAGAACGGGGCGGTGGCCACGTCGAGGAGGGGGGCGAGCGCGTGCAGGTCCTTGGAGACCGAGCCCTCGCGGATCAGCACGGTGAGCCCCTTGCGGATCTTCTCCAGGGCCTCGTCCATGCTCGTGGTCTCGTGGTCGGTGCGGATGCCCGCCGCGACATAGCCGTTGAGATCGAGGCCCCGCAGCAGCGGCGCGTGGCCGTCGACATGGCCGCCCTCGAACAGCGCGATCTTGTCGAGGCAGGCCGGGTCGGCGTGGAGGACCCCCGGCACGTTCATGAACTCGGCGAGGCCGATCCCGCGCGGATGGCCGCGATAGCGCGCGAGGTCCGCGGCGTCGATCCGCGCGCCCGCGGTCTCCAGATGGGTGGCGGGCACGCAGCTCGACAGCTGCACCCGCAGGTCCATGACGGTCGCGTCGGCCCAGGCCAGGAAATAGTCGAAGGCGGCCGTGCCGAGCACGTTGGCCATCTCGTGCGGATCGCAGATCGCGGTCGTGACCCCGTGGGGCAGGACGCAGCGGTCGAACTCCCCCGGCGTCACGAGGGAGGATTCCACGTGCAGGTGGGTGTCGATAAAGCCCGGCACCGCGACGCGCCCCCGCCCCTCGATCACCCGCGAGCCCGCATACGAGCCGTAGGTGCCCACGATCACGTCGCCGCAGACCGCGATGTCGGTGCGGACCAGCTCGCCGGTGACGAGATCGTAGAGACGCACGTCGCGGATCACGAGATCGGCGGGCGCCGCGCCGCGGCCCTGCGCGATGCGGGCTGGCAGGGGCGCGCGAAGGGGGGCGATCGTCATGCCGCCCGCGTCCCGGCGAGGCGTCGGCGCGCGAACATCCGGTCCATGACGGTAAGGCCCTCCGATGAGGGCGCAAGGGTAGGAGCCGCGCCCGGCTCCGGCAAGCCGCTCGCGGGGTCAGCCCCGGGCGACCGGCAGCCAGATCGCCACCGTCGTGCCCTCGCCGAGGCGGCTGTCGAGGACCAGGCGCCCGCCCGACTGCGCGGCGAGCCCGTGCACCGCCGAGAGGCCCAGGCCCGTGCCCTGGCCGGCGGGTTTCGTCGTGAAGAAGGGCTCGGCTGCGCGCGCCAGCGTCGCCGCGTCCATGCCGATGCCCGTGTCGGCGGCGGACAGGCGCAGATAGGCGCCCGCCGCGAGGCCGCCGGGCTCCGCGTCGGCCAGCCTCTCGAGGCTCGCCGCGACGGTCAGGGTGCCCCCTTCCGGCATGGCATGGCGGGCGTTCACGGCCACGTTCATGAGCGCCAGCTCGAGCTGGTCGGCGTCCACGAAGGCCGGCGGCAGGCCCTCGCGCAGGTCGAGG
>DASPJU010000593.1:0-3083 GCA_035628475.1 Salinarimonas sp.
CCTCGACCTGCGCATCTCGCGCCAGAAGCTCGAACAGCAGGCCCAGCAGCTCGCGGACCTCGCCGAGCGCTATCTGGAGCAGAAGGCGCACGCCGAGAGCGCCAGCCGCGCCAAGTCCGAGTTCCTGGCCAACATGAGCCATGAGCTGCGCACGCCCCTCAACGCCATCATCGGCTTCGCCGAGGTCATGGAGAACGGCCTGTTCGGCCCCCTGGGCGCCCCGAAATACGGCGAGTACTGCCACGACATCCGCACAAGCGGCGAGTACCTGCTCTCGGTGATCAACGACATCCTCGACATGTCGCGCATCGAGGCGGGCCGGATCATGCTCGCCCGCACGGACGTGGACCTCGAGGGCGCGGTCGGCAAGGCGGCGCGGCTGGTGAGCGAGTTCGCCCGATCCAAGGACCTCGCCCTCGACGTGGAATGCCAGGGCGGCATCAACGTCCATGCGGACGAGCGCGCCATGCAGCAGATCCTCGTCAACCTGCTGCAGAACGCGGTGAAGTTCACGCCGCCCGGCGGGCGCATCACGGTGCGCTGCCGCCTGGCGGGCGAGTCCGCCAACATCTATGTCGAGGACACCGGCATCGGCATCCCGCGCGAGGCGCTGCACAAGCTCGGCACCCCGTTCGAGCAGGTCGAATCCGAGTTCAACCGCACCTACAAGGGCTCGGGCCTGGGGCTCGCCATCGCCAAGTCCCTCGTCGAGCTGCACGGGGGCGGCCTGCGCATCCGCTCGCAGGTGGGGATCGGGACGATCGTGTTGGTCCACCTTCCCCTGCGGCCCGTGCCCGCCCTCGAGCTGAAGGTGGCGTGAGGGAGCGCGCGTCGGGTCGGTTGCGGTCCATCAAGGCTCGGCGCGCAATCAAGAATCCGTCAGACCCTTCTCGGAGCGCCTGACAGATTCTAAGTTCCTGTTGTGTCGTATGTCTTCGCGGAGAACCGGCATCCACTTCTCCGCGACATACTCCAGGCGCCCGAACCCACCCCGACCCGACCCATGCCCTCCCGCCGGATCCTGCCTGCCTCCGTCCTGGTCTTCGCGCTGCTCGCGGCGCTCTCGACCTTGCCCGTGGCGCTCGCGCCGATTCCGGCCCTGGCCGACTACCCCAACCACTTGGCGCGCATGTACGTGCTCTCCCGCGACGGGACGGCGGCAGCGCACCCGCACTACCAGGTCGCATGGGCGTTCTACCCCAACCTCGCGATGGACCTCCTGGTCCCGTGGATGGCCCGGCTGACGGGGGTCGAGGCTGCCGGGCGCCTCGTCCTCCTGGCCAGCCAGGCGCTGGTGGTGAGCGGCGCGGTCGCGCTGGAGTGGAGCGTGAAGCGTCGCTTCGCGTTCGCGGGCTTCGCGGCCTTGATGCTCCTGCAGGCCCTGCCCTTCGCCTGGGGCTTCCTCAACTTCCAGCTCGGCCTCGGCCTCGCCCTGTGGGGTCTCGCGCTCATGCTGCGGCTGGCCGACCGGGGCTGGCCCGTGCGCCTCGCGGCCCATGCCGGGGCGACGATCGTCCTCGCCGCCTGCCATCTGGTGGCCCTGGGGGTCTACGGTTTCGCGCTCGCCCTGCTCGAGCTGCACCGAACGGCGTCCGGGCGGTCCCGTTCGGTCGAGACGCTGGCGCGCCTCGCGCTCCTGGCGGCTCCGGCCGCCGGCATCGGCGCCCTGCTCTGGGCCTTCGGCGACGGCGTGGGGCGGCCGGGCACGACATGGGTGTGGTCGATGAAGCCGTTCTGGCCGCTGCTCGCGCTGAACGGATTCGACCGCGTCGCGTCATGCCTCGGGACGGCGGTTCTCGTCGTGACCGTCGCGGTCCTGGCGCGCCGGGGGGCGCTTCGCCTCCTGCCTGGCGGGGGATGGATCGCGGCGGGCTTCGCGTTGCTCTACGTGGCGATGCCGACGACGCTCCTCGCCACGGCTTTCATCGACGTGCGCGTGGTGGTGGCGGCCGCCCTGATCCTGCCGGCCTTCGTGGTCGCGAGCCCGGCGGCGGGACGGCTGCGCGTGCTCGCCCCGGCCGCGGCGGCCCTCGTGGCCGCCCTCAATCTCGGCGTGGCGGTGAGCCTCCAGCTGTCCTATCGCGGAGAATACGACGCGATGCTGGACTCCTTCGGCGCGATCGAGCGCGGCGCGCGGGTGCTGATCGGCCATTCCGGCGAGGGAGACGACCCGCCGCTCTCGGATCTGTCCGAATATCCGATCCATCACGCGCCCACGCTCGCGGTCCACTATGCCGACGCCTTCGTGCCGACGCTCTTCACCTCGCCGGGCAAGCAGCCCCTGAGGGCGGCGCCGCCGCATCGTCATCTCGACCTGCCCGACGGCGGCCTCGCGCCGGCGGCGCTGCTCGCGGCCGTCGCGCGAGGCCAGGTTGCCGACGCACCGGCGGCCATCCGCGATTGGCCCCGCGACTACGCCTACCTCTACCTCGTCGGCCCGCGCCGCCCCAACCCGTTGCCGGACCTGCTCGAGGAGCTCGCGTCCGGGTCCCGCTTCGTCCTCTATCGCGTCCGGACGCTGTCGCCCGACGGCGCCCAGGCCGGTCTCACGGCGATCCCACCAGCCTCAGGAAGATCGCCCGCACCCGCTCCCGCGTCTCGTCCAGGTGGGCCTTGAGACGCCGGGCGTCCGGCATGCCGGCCTCCGTCGCAATGCGCTTGAGGACGGCGGGCGGGACCGCCTGCGGGTCGAAGGACCCGTCCACGGCGAGCCGCTGCCAGTGCATCACGCCCGACAGCAGCGTGTGCGCGGCGGCGAGCGTGCCGGCGTCGCGCGGGTCGAGCAGGCCTGCCGCGGCGGCGGCCTCGTAGACCCCACAGGGCGGCAGGCCGACGAGGTCCGGGTAGTCGGCGGCGTGGGCGAGCACGAGGGTCTGGGCGATGAAGTCGAGATCCGTGAGGGCGCCCGGGGCGAGCTTCATGTCGAGGGCGTGCCCCTCCCCCTTCTCCTGGGCGATCAGCGCCCGCATGGCGGCGGCCTCGCGGGCGACCGCCTCCGGCTCGCGCGGCAGGCGCAGGATCCCGCGGATCGCGTCCTCCGCGTCGCGGGCGAGGCTCTCGTCCCCGGCGATCACCCGCGCCCG
>DASPJU010000594.1:0-3106 GCA_035628475.1 Salinarimonas sp.
CCGGACATCAGCTTCAGCAGGGTCCGGAAGCTCTCGCGGCCGATGGCCTCGACGTCCTGCACGATGGTCGACACCGGCAGCGACAGGAGGTCGGCCTCCGCGATGTCGTCGAAGCCCACGATCTCCAGGTCGCCCGGCACGGACAGGCCGGCGGCGCGGACGGCCCGGAGCGCGCCCAGGGTCATCCAGATGTTGCCGACGTAGAGCGCGGTGGGGCGCGGCCGCGCGTCGAGGATCTTCCGGACGGCGGCCTGCGCCTGCTCGGCCGTTGCCGCGTCCAGGACGGCCGTCGTGGTCCGCTTGAGGCCGTGGCGCTCGACGGCCTTGCGGAATCCCTCGAGGCGCAGCTGGTAGGTCTGGACGTTCTGGGGGCCGCAGACGAAGGCGATGTCGGGCCGGCCCCGCCGGACGAGGTGGTCGACGGCCATCGCGGATCCCGCGACGTGGTCGGTCCGCACGCAGGGGATGTCGACGCCCTTGACGGACCGGTCGATCTGGAGGAAGGGCCGCCCCTCCGCCCGCAGCTCGGTGAGCAGGCGGTCGGTCACCGTCACGGGCGAGACGATGAGGCCGTCGACCCGATGCTCCTGGAGCATGCGGATGACGCGGCGCTCGCGCTCGGCGTTCCCGCCGGTGTTGCTGACGATCAGGACGTAGCCCTCGGCCTCGGCCTCGCGCTCGGCGCCGATCGCCACGCCGGTCCAGAAGGGGTTGGTCAGGTCCTCGACGGCCAGGGCGACGGAGTACGAGCGGCGGTCGCGGAACGCCCGGGCCAGGGCGCTCGACCGGTAGCCGAGCTCCTCGGCGGCCTTGCGCACCCGCTCCACCGTGGCCGGGCTGATGCGGTAATGCTCGTGCTTGCCCGTCAGGACGTGCGAGACCGTCGTCTGCGAGAGGTTGAGCTTCCGCGCGATATCCTTCATCCTGACCATGGGAGAGAAGTCTAAGCTAAACTGGATTAGCCTGTCAACGGATCCCGCCTTTATTTCGGCATTTTCCGGGCCTGCTAATGCGAATTAGTGTCCTTGACATCCGTCCTCGCGCCCCCTAGGATCGCTGCAGGTGGACACGGTGGCTGGGGGTTCCGGGGCCCTCCTGCGCCTGCAGGGGGTGACGAAGGCGTTCGGCGGCGTGCAGGCGCTGCGGGGCGTCTCGTTCGACCTCCGGCCCGGCGAGGTGCACGCGCTGGTCGGCGAGAACGGGGCGGGAAAGTCCACGCTGCTGAAGATCGTCACCGGGGCGCTGCGGCCCGACGCGGGCGCGATCGAGGTCGGCGGGACGGCCGTCGAGACCCACGATCCCGGCCTCGCGCGCGCCCGGGGCATCGCGGCCATCTACCAGCAGCCGGCGCTCTTCCCGGATCTCACCGTCGCGGAAAACGTCGCCCTGGGCCTCGAGGCCGGCGGGCCGTGGCGGCGGGTGCGCTGGAGCGAGCGCACGGCGCGGGCCCGGGCGCTCCTGGCGCGCATCGGCGCGGACATCGATCCGGAGACGACGGCCGGCCAGCTCACGCTCCCGGAGCAGCAGCTCGTCGAGATCGCCCGCGCGCTGGGGCGCGACGCGCGGATCCTTCTGCTCGACGAGCCCACCGCCGCCCTGCCGGAGACGGAGGCGCGCGCGCTCTTCCGGGTCGTCGACGAGCTTCGCCGGCAGGGCGTGGGGCTCGTGTACGTCTCGCACCGGCTCGAGGAGCTCTTCGCGCTGGCCGACCGGGTGACGGTCCTGCGGGACGGCGCGAGCGTCGCCACCCGGCCGATGCGCGAGCTCGACCGCGCGGAGCTCATCCGCCTCATGGTCGGCCGCGAGGTCTCGGCCGTGTATCCCCCGGCGGCCGGCCCGGCGGGCGACGTCCTCCTCGAGCTCGAGAACGTGGGGTGTCGCGCCTCCGGCGTCCGGGGGGTTTCGCTCCAGGTGCGTCGCGGGGAGATCCTCGGCGTGGCCGGCCTGGTCGGCGCCGGCCGAACCGAGCTCGCCCGGATCCTCTTCGGCCTCACGCCGGCCGACGAGGGCGTCCTGCGGCTCGAGGGCGCGCCGATCGTCCTGCGCTCGCCCGCCGACGCCGCCGCCCGCGGGATCGCCTACGTGCCCGAGGACCGGCGGCGGCACGGCGCCGTCCTCGAGATGTCCGTCGCCGCCAACGCCAGCCTCGCGCTTCTGCGCTCGCTCTCCCGGGCCGGCTTCCTGGACCGGGAGCGCGAGGCCCGCATGGCCGAGGAGGCCGTCCGCGCGCTGTCCGTCCGCACCCCCTCGATCGACGCGGCCGTCGGCACCCTGTCCGGCGGCAACCAGCAGAAGGTCGTCCTCGCCCGCTGGCTGGCCACCGCCCCCAAGGTGCTCGTGCTCGACGAGCCCACCCAGGGCATCGACGTGGGCGCCAAGGCCGAGATCCACCGGCTCATGCGCGAGCTGGCCGGAAAGGGGATGGCCGTCGTGATGATCTCCTCCGAGCTGCCCGAGGTGCTCGGCATGAGCGACCGCGTGGCCGTGCTGCGCCGCGGCACCCTGGCGGGCGTGCTCGCCCGGGAGGAGGCGACGGCCGAGCGCGTGATGTCGCTCGCCCTGGGCCAGGGCCGGGGGGCGGCATGATCGGGCGGTGGAAGCGGGAGCTCTCGGTCGCGGCCGCGTTCCTCGCGCTGCTGGCCGTGCTCGCGGTCTGGGCGCCCCGGTTCTACGCCGGCGACGAGCTCAAGGCCATCGCCGTCCGCAGCGCCCCGGTGCTGATCGCGGCCGTGGGCATGACCCTCGTCGTGCTCGCGCGGCACATCGACATCTCCGTCGGCGCGCAGTTTTCGGCGGCGGGCGTGATCGCCGGCCTGCTCGCGAAGTCCGGCCTGCCGATGCCGGTCGTCGCCCTTGTCACGATCCTGGCCGGCGCCCTGATGGGGGCGGTCAACGGCGGGCTCGTCGCGGGCTTCGGCCTGCCCTCGATCGTCGCGACCCTGGCGACCTTCTTCATCTTCCAGGAAGGCCTCCGCTGGGCCCGGCAGGGCGAGTCCGTGAAGGGGCTGCCGGACGACTTCCAGTGGTTCGGCCTGGGCCAGAGCGCCGGCGAAGTCGCCGTGCTGGCCGTCGCCGCCGTCGTGTTCGCCGCCTTCCTCTGGGGGCT
>DASPJU010000595.1:0-9797 GCA_035628475.1 Salinarimonas sp.
GAACCAGGAGGTTGACGTGGCGCGCGACGCTGCCGCGGGGCTCGCAGATCAGGAAGCGGCGCAGGTCGTCGTGATCGCGCGCCATGGCCTGCATCATGGCGAAGACGGTATCGCCCGGCGGCGGCAGCACGCCGCCCACGATCACGTCGCCCACCTCCCCTTCCGCGTGGCAGCCGATGACGGTGACGGTGCGGCGGCTGCGCATGGGAGGGCTCCGGCGGTAACGGGTCGAGAGGCTACTCCACCGGCCCGCCGGATTCGACCATCGCCTTTGCATAGGCGTGTCGCGCGGCCCCGTCGGGCGCCATCGAGCGCGCCTGGCACCATTCGAGAAAGGGCTCCGCCTCGACGGTGACGCGCTGCGTCGCCCGCCCCAGCCGCTTGAGCTCGCCCTCGATCTGGAGGGCGCTCGGCACCCACATCTCGTAGCTCGGGGGCATGCGCTCGCCGTCGCTCGACGCCTCGCGCAGCCGCGCGTAGCCCTCGGGGCTGTACCAGGGAAGGGGGAAGGGCTCTGTCATCGGGCGCTCCCGCGGGCCGGCGTCACCCTGGATGCCACATCGTGGCGACCGGCGCGAGCGGGCCGGCGATCGGGGATCGCCGGCCCTCGCGGCGGGCCTCAGTAGGAGCGGCCGCCGTGCATCATGTGGCCCATATGGCCCGACGCGCGGCCGGACCGCTGGCCGACCTGGCGCATGCCCATGGCGCGGTCCTGGTAGCGCGCGGAGCGCATCATCGTCCGGTGGCCGCGATGGTGCTGCATCGCCATGCGCTGCCCGCCCTGGCGGACCATGGCCGGACGATAGCCGCGCTGCATGGCCATCCGCTGGCCGCGATAGCTCACCACGCGGTATCCGCCGCGGTTGCGGTAGGCGACGCGCCGGTACGACACGGCGCGGCGCGGCTCCGCATAAGCGACGCGCACAGTGCCGCGCATCGGATAGGCCTCGCGATAGCCGTAGGACACCGTCGTGGATCCCGTGGCCACCGGATAGGCGTAGCCCGGCGCGTAGCCGTAGCCGTAGGCCGGAGCCCCGACGAGGGCGCCCGCCACGGTGCCGACGGCGCCGACCGTGCCGGCGAGCGCGCCGGTCACGAACCCGATGGGGGCGCCGACGATGGCGCCCACGGGTCCAGCGACCCGGGCGCCCTCGTAGAAGCCGGCATTGGTGCCCGTCACGGCTCCGGTGAAGGGATCGGTGGCGATGACGGTCTGGGCTGACGCGGCGCCCGCTCCGGCGACGGTCATGCAGGCCGCGAGGATGATCTTGCGCATCGTGTTGCTCCTGTTCGGTCCGGGCCGCTTGGCGGGCCCGTCAGCGGGGGCAACGTCGCCAGGCGCGCATCGTTCAGGTCGGCGGCGACGGCCGGGTCAGGCGAGCATGTCGCGCACGAGCGGGATCACGCGCCGTCCGTAGAGCTCGATGCAGGACATGAGGCGGGCATGCGGGAGCGGCCCCGCGCTGTATTTGAGGGCGAACCGCGACAGCCCGAGGGCACGGGCCGTCGCGGCGATCTTGCGCGCGACCGTTTCGGGCGAGCCGACATAGAGGGATCCCTGCTCGATCTCCGCCTCGAACTCGGCCCGCCGCATCGGCGGCCATCCGCGTTCCGCGCCGATGCGGTCGCGCATGGCCTTGTAGTCCGTAAAGAACTCTTCCCGGGCGCGGGCGTCGGTCTGCGCCACGTAGCCCGGCGAGTGGACGCCGACGGGGCGCTCGGGGCGGCCGAGCTCCGCCAGGGCTCGGCGGTAGAGATCGGCATGCGGCACGAAGCGCGCAGGGTCGCCGCCGATGATCGCAAGCATCATGGGCAGGTCGTGGCGCGCCGCCCGCACGATCGATTCCGGCGTGCCCCCGACGCCGATCCAGGTCCGGATTTCGCTCTCGGGACGGGGAAAGACCCGCTGGTCGCGCAGGGGCGCGCGGGTCGTGCCCGACCAGCTCACCGGGTCCTGCCGCATGAGCGCGACGAAGAGGTCGAGCTTCTCCGAGAAGAGCCGCTCGTAGTCGCGCAGGTCGTGGCCGAAGAGCGGAAACGACTCGGTGAAGGAGCCGCGACCGACGATCGCCTCGGCCCGCCCGCCCGTCGCGGCATCGAGCGTCACGAAGCGCTGGAACACGCGCACGGGATCGTCGGAGCTCAGCACCGTGACGGCGGAGGCAAGCCGGATCCGGCTCGTCCTCGCGCCGATGGCGGAGAGAACCATCTCGGGCGCCGAGACCGCGAAATCCGCCCGGTGATGCTCGCCCACCCCGAACGCGTCGACGCCGACCTCCTCGGCGAGCACGCCCTCCGCGATCACGTCGCGGATCACCGCCGCATGCGAGCGCGGTGAGCCCCCCTCCGACGTGACGTCGCCGAACGTGTCGAGACCGAACTCGAGCAAGGCCATGCGCATTCCTCCACCTGTCCGGACGTCGACGCCTCCGGCACGATTCATGGACGAAAGTTCATGCGCCGGACAGGGCCCGGAAGGGACGATGGCGCGACGCTGCGGCCCATCGAGCACCACGACGAGGAGATCGTCCATGAAGCCCCTACAAACCATCGCCGGCGCCGCCCTCCTGGCGCTCGCCGCCTCGGCGGCCCAGGCCCAGACCGCTCCGGCTCCCGCCGACGGGGGACAGCCGCGCGCCGCCGCTCCGGCGGATCGCGGGCCCGGGCGCCGCCCTCCCCTCACCGCCGCCGATCGCGAGGCGTTCACGGACGCCCGCATCGCCGGCATTCAGGCCGGCCTCAAGCTGACCCCGGAGCAGCGCAACCTCTGGAGCCCCGTCGAGGCGGCCCTGCGCGCGCAAGCCGCCGCGCGCGCCGAGCGCATGGCCGCGCGTGAGGCGGATCGCACGGCCGAGCGCCCGGACCTGATGCAGCGCCTCGACCAGCGCGCAGCCCGGGTCAAGGAGCGGGCCGAGGGCTTGCAGGGCCTCGCCTCCGCGATGCGCCCGTTCTGGGCCTCGCTCGACGAGGCGCAGAAGCGCCGGCTCCCCCTGCTGCTGCGCACGGCCCGGGTCGCCGGCGAGGGACGCCACGCCCATGGCCGGCACCATCACGGCCGCCACGGGATCGACGGCGGGCGCCGTCCACTCTAACGGGCCCGGGCCCGGGCGGACACCTGTCCGCCTGGGCCCGCCTTGGCGCAGGGCTTGCTCCTTGACCCTGCCACGGCAAGACAAGGCGGCCCTTCGTGTCAATTCGGATCGGACCTGCGCCCCTTTCGCACGCTCCGGCGTCGAGCGGCCCCGCCATCGCCGCGGCCGAGCGGATTGAGCCGCTCGCCTCGGCGGACATCCCGCAGGTCGCGTCCCTGTTCGTCGCCGTCTTCGAGCACCGCGAGACCCTGCCGTCACCCGACCTCGCGGCCTATCTCGCCCGCGTGTTCCTCCAGGACGCGGACGCCGCGCTGCCGTCGCTGGTGGCGCGCCAGGGCGAGCGGGTCGTGGGCTTCGTGGGCCGCGTCCCGCTCCGTTTCGCGCTCGCGGACCGCGCCGTGACGGGTGCACTCGCCAGCACCTTGATGGTGAATCCCCGGCTGGCATCCCCGCTCACGGGCGCGCGCCTCGTCCGCGCCTTCCTGTCCGGACCCCAGTCCTTCTCCGTCGGCGAGACCGCGAGCGAGGTCTCCGAGGCGATGTGGCGTTCCTGCGGCGGGCGGAGCCTCGGCCTCTACAGCCTCGATTGGATCCGGCTGCTCAATCCCGCCGCCTTCGCTCTCGCGACCGCCAGCGCGCGCATCCCGGGCCTGGGCCGGACGGGCGGGCTCGCGCGGGCCATCGACGGCGCGCTGCGGGCTCGGGCGGGGGAGCGCCTGCGCCGCTGGACCCACGACGGCACGGCGGTCATCGCGGCGCGCGCAGGCGCGGCCGACGAGGCGATCGACCCCGACGACCTCGCGGCGCTCGCGCCCGCCTTCGTGCTGCGCTTCCCGCTGCGGCCCGCCTGGGCGCCCGAGACGATCAGCGCCATCGTGCGGGACGGAGCGCGAAAAGCCCGCTTCGGCGAGCCGATGCACCGTGTGGTGCGCGACCGGCGTGGCGCGCCCATCGGTGCCTTCGTGATGCACGGCGGACCCGGCCGCACGGGGCGCGTGCTCCAGATCTTCGCGGCCGAGGGAGCGACCGACATCGTGGTCGACCTCATGCTGGCGCGCGGCGCGGCGGCCGGCCTCGCCGCCCTGCGCGGGCGGGCCCAGCCCTGGCAAATCGACGCGCTCGCGGCCCGTCGCTGCGTGTTTCACAAGAGCCTCGGCACGGTCGTGCATAGCCGCGACGCCGCCGTCCTGGAGGCCTTCGCGCGCGGCGCCGCCTTTTTCAACGGCTATGCGGGCGAGAGCTGGATGCGCCTGACAGGCGACATGTTCGAGGCCTGAGAGCCCGCACGGACCCGCAATCCCGGCATCCCTACGCAAGCCAAAGCAGCGCAGAACGAGATCCGCGCCGCCGGGAGCATGAGGATCGGGCGGTCAGCCGTGAATCGCGATCGGCTCGACGGTGAGCGGAGCGGCCCGCAGCACGGCCGCGACCCGGCGCTTGGCCGCGATCTCCTTCCAGACCTGGTCGACCTGCTGGGCCGACAGGCCCGTCGCCTCCGCGGTCTCCTCGCGGGTCCGCCCCTCGTTCAGGGCATAGAGGCAGAGGTCCATGGCGGCGTAGTCGACCGAGAAGTAGAACTCCTCCTGGGTCTGCGGCAGCGACCAGGTGTCGGTCGTGGGCGGCCGGCGGCGCACCTCCTCGGGAAGGCCCAGATGCGTGGCGAGCGCGTAGACCTGCGTCTTGTAGAGATGCGCGATGGGCTTGAGATCAGCCGCGCCGTCGCCGTTCTTCACGAAGAAGCCCTGGTCGTATTCGAGCCGGTTGGGCGTGCCCGCGACCGCGCCGTTGAGGCGGTCGGCGTGGTAGTACTCGATCCCCTTGCGGGTGCGCTGCTTCATGTTCGCCGCCGCCACGACGGCCTGGTAGACGCCCGCCGGCAGCCGGTGGCGCTCCTCGCGCCCGTGCGGGTCTTGCACCACGAGCACCGAGACCGTGTAGCCCCGCGCCCGTAAGCCCGCGTCGATGACGAGCTTGCAGCCCCAGCCCGGACCGAAGCCGGGCACCACCTCGCGGATGGCGTCGTCGCGGCGGCGATAGCAGCCGGCCGCGTCCAGCATGGGGCCGATGTCCTCGAGCACCGTCTCGATGCCGAGCACGTCGGCGACGAGGCGGCCGAGGCGCAGGCTGTCGGGGTCGGAATCGCGCTCGGGCATCAGGATGCCGAGCACCCGCGACGGACCCAGGGCGGCGGCGGCGAGCGCCGCCGTCACGGAGCTGTCGATGCCGCCCGACAGGCCTAGCACGATCCCGCGCTTGCGCAGGCGCACCAGCGCCGCCTCGCGGATCGCCGCCGCGATCCGGTCGGTCTCGGCGGCGGCGTCGAGGGCGAGCCAGTCGGAGCGGACGGGAGCGGGCGACGGGGCGAGCGCGCTCATGCGGCCCTCCCGCTATCCGCCGAGAGGTCCAGCTCGGCCGCTTCGCGGCGGCTGATCTTGCCCGTGTCGGTTTTCGGCAGGGCGTCGACGAACGCGACGAAGCGCGGGACCATGAAGTCCTCCAGGTGGCGGCTGCAATGCGCCCGGATGTCGAGCGCGTTGAGCGTCGAGCCGGGATCGAGGGCGACGATCGCCTTGAGGGCCTGCCCCAGAACCTCGTCGGGTACGCCGATCACGGCCGCCTCGCGGATACCGGGGAGCGCGTAGAGGACGTTCTCGACCTCCTTGGGGCTCACCTTCTCGCCGCGCGTCTTGATGATGTCGTCCTTGCGGGCCACGAAATAGAGGAAGCCCTCCTCGTCGGCCGTGAACAGGTCGCCGGTATGGAGGACGCGCTCCCACGGATAGGGCCCGGGCCGCAGCGCCTTCGCGGTGGCCTCCGGGTTCTCCCAATAGCCCGCCATGACGTGCGGGCCGCGGATGACGAGCTCGCCCGTCTCGCCGGGACCCAGGCGACGCCCGTCCTCGTCGACGATCCAGCCCTCGGTGCCCGGGATCGGGATCCCGACCGAGCCCGGCCGGCGCGCGAGCTCCGTGGGGGGCAGCCAGGTGCAGCGCTTGCACTCGGTGAGGCCGTACATCGAGAACAGGCGCGCCGTCGGGAACAGCTCCCCCAGGCGACAGATATGCGCCGGCGGCAGGGCCGCGGCGGTGTTCGAGATGTAGCGCAGGGTCGGACAGGCACCCGGATCGAGGTCGCGCATGCGCAGGAGCAGCGCGGCCATGGTGGGCACGAGGGGCAGGCCCGTGACGCGCTCCTCAGCCACTCGGTTGAGGATCGCCTGGGGGAACGCGAAGGACTTCTCCAGCACGACCGTCGCGCCGACCTGCATCGACATCAGCACCTGGTACAGGCCGTAGTCGAAGGAGATCGGCAGGGCGCATAGGACGATGTCGTCGGGCGCGCTCTCGAGATAGGTCGTGATCGAGGTCGAGGCCGCCACCACGTTGGCGTGGGTCATCATCACGCCCTTCGGGAAGCCCGTGGAGCCCGAGGTGTAGACCAGCATGGCGAGATCGGGGGCGATGCCCGCGAATCCGACGGGCCCGCCCGGCCCTGCGAGCGCGTCCTCGTAGGACGTGGCGCCGGGAAGGCCGCCCGGATCCCCCGCCACGAGGCGCGCGCCCGAGAACCCCGCCTGCTCGGCCGCGTCCGCCGCGACCGCCGCGATGCGTCCCTGCGTGATCAGGGCCGCGGGCCGGCAGTTGCCGAGGATGAAGGCGAGCTTGTCGGCCTTCGTGCTCGGGTTGACGAGGGAGAACACGCCACCGGCCTTGAGCGTCGCGAAGAGCGACACCACCGCCTCGATCGCGTTGTCGGCGAAGATCACGACGCGGTCGCCGCGCGCGACGCCCCGTCCCTGAAGCCATGCGGCGAGCCGCGAGGCGCGCGCGTCGAGGGCGGAGAAGCTCACGCGCTCGCCGCCGGCGACGATCGCGGTTTTGTCCGGGTGGCGGCGCGCGCTCGCCTCGAGGAAGTGTTCGACCCGCATGGCTCGGATCCCCCTCAGGCCGCCACGCTCGCCGCCGTCCGGCCGGCCACGAAGGCGGTCAGGGCGGCGATGGAGTCGAGGTTCTCGGGGGTCATGTCGGCGTCCGCCACCTTGAGGCCGAAGCGGTCCTCGAGGAACGCGACGAGCTCGAGCACCCCCATGGAATCGATCAGGCCGGCTTCCAGCAGCGAGGCGTCGCGGGCGAGCTCGCCTCCGTCGGAACGGAAGAGGAAGTTCTCCTCGATGAAGCCGCGGATGCCTGTCTCGATGTCGTCGATCATGCTGCCCTCCTGTTGGTTGCCGTCATGCCGAGCGGGCGAGCGGTGTCGCCCCGGCCAGGTCTCGGGCCCAGAGCTGTCCCGACAGGACCGCCACCAGGGCCATGTTGTCGCCGGCGCCGCGAGCACCGCCCCCGGCGCATTTGCGCGCGAGCTTGCCCACGGCGCCCGGATCGAAGAGGCCCGCGGCGTTCACCGCGGCGGGGCTCAGCGCCTCGGCCACGTATGGCGCGGGCGCGTCGCCGAAGAAGGCCGCGGCGTCCGGGGAGCGATAGGGCTGCTTCGGCCGCTCGACGACGCTCGCCGGCAGGCGGGACCCGAGCGCGTCGCGCAGCATGTGCTTCTCGCGCAGGCCCTTCAGCTTGAGTCGGGCGGGCAGGCGTGCCGCGAGATCGATCACGTGCGGATCGAGGAACGGAAAGCGCCCCTCCACGGCATGCGCCATGGAGACCCGGTCTCCCTGCGCCGAGAGGATGTAGCCCGGCAGGAGATGGGCGATCTCGAGGTATTGCGCCTGCGCCAGCGGGTGCCACGTCGCGAAGCGCTCGGGCAGCCGCTCGCGCAGGGCCTGGAGAGGGTCGTAAGCACCGATGGCGGCCCGCAGGTCCCCGGACAGGAAGGCGAGGCAGCGCGACGTCGTGGCAAAGCGCGGCAGGTGGGAGAAGAGCGGATCGCCGACCCGGTCCAGCGCCATGCCGAAGAAGGCGCGAAGATAGGCGGGGCTCTGGGCCGCGAGGCCCGGCAGGTAGGGATAGAGGCGCCGGAACAGGGCCGGCCGCCAGGCGGAGCTCGGCTGGCGCGCGCAGAAGCGGCGGACCTTCGCCTCCTTGAAGATGTAGCCCGCGAAGACCTCGTCGGCCCCCTCCCCCGTCAGCACCACCTTCGTGCCGGCCGCGCGCACGCTCCGGGCCAGGGCGTAGAGCGGCGCGGGCGCGGTGCGCAGGATCGGCCGCTCGACGGCCCGCACCACGTCCGGGAACGCGGCCGCGATGTCGGCGCCCCGGCAGAGGGCCGGGTGATGGTTCGTGCCGAAGCGCGCGGCGATCTCGCGCTGATAGGCGCTCTCGTCGTACTGCGCGTCCTCGAAGGTCACCGAGAAGGTCTCGACCGGCCGGTCGAGGAACTCGCTCGCCAGGGCCGTGGTGAGGCTCGAATCGAACCCGCCGGACAGATAGGCGCCCACCGGCACGTCGGCCCGCAGGCGGATGCGGGTCGCCTCCCGCAAGGCGGCGGCGAGCTCGTCGCGAATGTCAGATTCGGTGCGGCGGTCGGCGGCGTCCTCGGCCAGCGTCGGGTAGTCGGGCCGCCACCAGGCCCGCACCTCCACGGCGCCCGGTCGCGCGACCAGCACATGGCCGGGGGGCAATTCGAACACGTCACGGTAGGCCGTGCGCGGCGCGAGAGGGAACCAGAGCGTCAGGATCTCGGCCAGGGCCAGCGGATCGGGCCGGGCCTCCACCTCGGGCAGCGCCAGGAGCGCCTTGATCTCGGAGGCGAAGGCGAGCCTGCGGGCGCCTCGCGTCCAGAAGAACGGGCGCACGCCGACCCGGTCGCGGGCCGCGAAGATCAGGTTGCGGCGCCGGTCGTGGATCGCGAAGGCGAAGTCGCCGTTGAGCGCCGCGAGGCAGGCCTCGCCCCGCTCGATATAGAGCCGGAGCAGGACCTCCGTGTCGGAGCGCGTCCGGAAGCGCGCGCCGCGCGCCTCGAGCTCCCGGCGCAGCTCGACATGGTTGAAGATCTCGCCATTGAACGTGACCGCGTAGTCGCCCGTCTCGTCCTCCAGGGGCTGCGCTCCGCCCGGGAGGTCGACGATCGACAGCCGCACGTGCCCGAGCACGGCGCCCGTCCTCGCCAGGGTGCCGCGCCCGTCCGGGCCGCGATGGGCGATGGCGTCGAGCATGCGCACCATGTCGCCCGCGTCCTCGCGGGTCCCGACGCCGTCGCCGAACAGTCCTGCTATGCCGCACATGGTAGCTCCACCGCCAAGGTTCTACACCTGGCGGCGGGCTGCCGGAAGCAAGCACGACCCGTGACTAACGGATACTTACGAGCATGCTTAAAGGTCGCGATCCGACGACTGCGGACGATTTCGCTAAAATTTTATCGATCGCCTCGATCATCGGTCGATGCTGCCGGACGTCGTCGCGGCGCGAGAGGGGATGCCGTGCGCCTCAGCGCTGCCCGTGGCTCATCCCGGAGAACAGGTCCTTGTGCTCGCGCGGCTGCGAGCGCCAGTACTGCTTCGGCGCGTGGACGTGCGCGCCCAGCTTCGCGGCGGCGTGCCAGGGCCAGCGCGGGTCGTACAGCATGGCGCGCGCCAGCGCCACGGCGTCGGCATCCCCGCGGGCCAGGATGTCCTCCGCCTGCTGCGCCTCGGTGATCAGGCCGACGGCGATGGTGGGCAGTCCCACCGCCTCCTTCACCTGCCGCGCGAACGGCACCTGGTAACCCGGCCCCAGGCGGATGGCCTGCGCCGGCGAGACGCCGCCGCTGCTGACG
>DASPJU010000596.1:0-5003 GCA_035628475.1 Salinarimonas sp.
TCGAGCGCCTCGAGCACGCGCGCCTGCTTCTTGAGGGTCGTGTCGAGCCTGAAGTCGAGCTGCGGCATCGCGCGTGTCTGGATCAGCTCGCCGATCTCGCGCCGGATGAACGGCGCCGCGGCGCTGAGGCCGTGCATGGTGAGCTCGCCCTTCTCCTCGGGCAGGACCGAGATGCTCGCGGTCGCGTTGCGGAGATCGGGGGCGACCTTGACGCCGGTGACCGTGATGAGCCCCGCGATGCGCGGGTCGTGGAAACCGCGGGAGATGACTTCGCGCAGCGCGCGCTCGATCGAGGAGGCGAGCTGGTCCGACTTGCGGGTCATGTCCCGGCCCCTCCCTCGCGGGGCGGCGAGAGCCCTCGCGCCAGCATCTCCGCGTTCAGGGCCGCGACCGAGCCGCCGTGCGCGGCGTCTTTGAGGGACGGCTCGCTCTCGGGGTCGTCCATCCCGGGCGAGAAGATGCAACGGGATGTGTCGCCGAGCTCGGCGTCCCTGAGCGACCGGAGCTTGGCGGTGATGCGGTCGAGCGTCTGCGCCAAGTGCCTCTCGTCGCCGCCGACGAGCGCGAGGCCCATGCGTGCGACGTTCAGCATCTCGAGCGCTCCCACCTCCGCGACCGCCGCCATGTGGTCGCGGTGAAGCCTGTCCTTGACCGACAGCACCACGCGGCGCTTGTCCTTCAGGGACTCGGCGCCGTGGATGAGGAGGTCGAACTGGAGGAGGGCGATCAGCACCGGATCAAACTGCCGAATGACCAAACTTCCAAGCGGACGAAACGCGGTCGGGCGTCGGGGCGTGCGCCGGGCTCTCCGCCGGCCGGCCGCGTGGCCGGTCGGCGGCTCGGCCGCTTACAGCGTCCGCTTCACCTCCACCTTTTTGTAGCACTCGAGGACGTCGCCCTCCTTGATGTCGTCGTAGCCGTCGATCTTCATGCCGCACTCCATGCCGGCGCGCACCTCGCGGACGTCGTCCTTGACGCGCTTGAGCTGGGCGAGCTTGCGGTCGTGCTCGACGACCACGCCGTTGCGCGTGACGCGGATGAGCGCGTCGCGCTGCACCGTGCCGTCCGTGGTGTAGCAGCCGGCGATCGCGCCGACCTTGCTGATGCGGAAGACGGCGCGGACCTCGGCGTGGCCGAGGATCTCCTCGCGCAGCTCTGGGGCGAGCATGCCCTCGGCCGCTTTTTTGAGGTCCTCGACGATGTCGTAGATGACCTGGTAGGTGCGGATCTCGACGCCCTTCTGCTCGGCGAGCTGCCGCGCCTTGCCGCTGGGGATGACATTGAACCCGATGATGATCGCGCGGCTGGCGTCCGCGAGCAGGACGTTGCTCTCCGTGATGCCGCCCACGCCCGCGTCCAGCACGCGGACCTTGATCTCCTCGGTCTTGATCTTCTCGCACTCGTTCTTGAGAACGTCGACCGTGCCCTGCTGGTCGGTCTTGAGAACGATCTTGATCTCCTTCGTCTCGGGCTGCGCCGGCGCGCCGGGGGCGGCGCCCTGCTGGGTCTGCTGCATCTGCGAGAAGAGCGAGTCGAGGGTGAGCTTGGGCTGCGCGAGCGCCGTCTGCCGCTCGCGGTGGCGCCGCTGCTCCGCGGCCTCCTCGGCCTGCTTGAGCGTCGGCGTCACGTAGAACTTGTCGCCGGCGTCGCAGACCTCGTCGATGCCCGAGACCTGCACGGGCATCGGCGGCATCGCCTCTTTGATGCGGACGCCCTTGTCGTCCGTGATGTCGCGCACACGCCCGAACGCCCGGCCCATGACGATAAAGTCACCGACCTTGAGCCGGCCCTGCTGAACGAGGATGTTGGCGACCGCGCCGCGGCCCTCCTCCACCTTGGCCTCGATGACCGTTCCCTGGGCGGCCCCGTCGAAGTCGCTCGTGAGCTCGAGCACGCTCGCCTGGAGGTCGAGGATTTCGAGGAGCTTGGGGATGCCCTCGCCCGTCTGCGCGCTCACGCGGACGCACTCGACATCGCCCCCCCACTCGGTCGTGTTAAGGCCGGCGGCGGCGAGTTGTCCGAGCGTCTTCTGGATCTGTTGATCGGTCGCGTCAGGACGATCGATCTTGTTGAGCGCCACGACGATGGGCACATTGGCGGCCTTGGCGTGGTTAATGCTCTCGATGGTCTGCGGCATGACCCCCTCGGGCGCCGAGACGACGAGAACGACGACGTCGGTGATCTTGGCGCCGCGGGCACGCATGCCGGTGAAGGCCTCGTGGCCGGGGGTGTCGAGGAAGACGATCTGCTTCTTCTCTCCCTCGATCGTGACCTCGCTCACGAACGCGCTGGTCTTCTGCGTGATGCCGCCGGCCTCGCCCGACGCCACGTTGGCGTTGCGGATCCGGTCGAGCAGGCTCGTCTTGCCGTGGTCGACATGGCCGAGGATCGTGACGACCGGCCCACGCGGGCGGGCGTCCTTCATGTCTCGCTTCGCGAACTGATCACTGACCGTCTCTTCGGCCGTGCGCGCCTCGGTGACCTCGAGCTCGACGTCGAAGTCCATCATGACCTCGGTCGCCTTGTCCGGCGCGATGGGGTCGTTGATCTTGAGCATCAGCCCCTGCATGAAGAGCTTTTTGATGATGTCCGACGCCTTGACACCGGTCGCGGCCGAGAGGTCCTTGATCGTGAAGGGCGCGCTGATCCTGATGCGGCCGTCGCCGGGGCCGGCGGCCTGGCCGGGCCCCGCCTTCGTGAGTTCCTGCTTGCGCTTCTTGAGGAAACCGCCGGCGCGGGCCAGGCGAGCCTCGCGCTCGATCAAGTCCTGCTCGCTGAAAACGCCGCCCGGCGGCGCACCGGCCCAGTCGGTGTTGCTGCGGCCGCGGCGGCGCTCCGGCACGCCCGCGCCGCTCGAGCGCCGGGCGCCCGGGCTCTCCTGCTTGCGGCGCGGCGAACGGCCGCGATCGTCGTCACCGCCGCCTCCGGCTCCGGCGCCACCGCCGGTGCGCGGCCCCATCGGACCGGTTGACGGACCCGGGCGGCGAGGCCGCGGCGGGGCAATATTCTCCGGCGCTTCGACACGGATCACCTTGGGGCCGGAGAGCTTGACCGGAGCCTTGACCTCCAGCCGTGGGCCGGCCGGCGTCACCACCGTCGGCCGCATCGGCACGTTCATCGGTGCGGGCGTTACATGCGGGCGGACGGAGCGCGCCGGTGTAGTCGGCGCGTGACCCGGCCCGACGGGAGCGGCGGACGGCCCGCCATGGCCCGGAGCCTCCGGCGTCTTCGCCGCGGGTCTGTGCTCCGCTGGGGGTGCCGCCGGCCTCGGGGCGGGCGACGGCGGCATGGTCGGAGCGATCGGCGTTGCCCGCGACGGGGTCTCGGGCACGATGATGACAGGGGCCGCCGGCTTGGCGGCAGGGCGCGGCGGCTCCGGGGTGAGCGGAGCCGGGGCGGCCGGCGCGGTCGTGGCGGCCTCGGCCCCTTCGGGCTGCTTGGGCGGCGGGCGGCGCACCGGTGGGCGGGGCGCTGCCGGGGCCTCGGTCGTGGCGACTGCGGTGTCACCGTCGTCCGAACCGGCCCCCTCCCCTTCTTGCTTGGCTTTGCCGCCGGGCTTGCGCGCGGGCTTCTTGGCCTTGACCTTCTCGATGTCCACCTTCTCAGTCGTCTCGACGGCGGTGCCGCCGCTCGACCCGGAGAACCACTCTTCGATCGTCACCGCCAGCCCGAGCGGGATGACCGTCATGTGGTTCATCGCCTCGGCGCCGGGGATCTCCTCGGCTTGCAGCTTCGCGACGATCACCTTGGAATCGACGTTCAGCTTCTTGGCGATCTGGTGGATTTTGATCTTTGCCGGCGTTGCCAATCAGTTTCCCTCGTGTCCGAACCCGTCCGTCCGTTCGCCCGCTCGATGGATGCAGCCCGAATGTCCCGCTCACTCCGCCTTTTCGCCCAAAATGTCCGCCGCGCGTTGCTCGCCGGCGCCGTCCGCGGCGCCTGCGCCGAGGATCGCGTCGGCCGCGGCGTCGCCCGACGAGAGCGCGCCGCCCTCGCCGAGCAGCTTGGCGGCGGCCTCCGCGTCTTCGCGGGCCTTGCGTTCCTTCGCTTCCTTGTCCTTCTGCTGCTGCGCCGCGACCTCCTTGGCCTTGGCGGAGCACGTCTCGATGACCGCGGTGGCGACGGCCTCGTCGATCTCGAGTTCGGCGACCAGCACGTCCGCGCCGACCTCCTCGATATCGAAGACGCTCACCATGCCGAGGGCGGCGAGCTTGTCGGCGTGCTGCTCGGTGATGCCGGACACGCTCTGGATCGTCGCGTACATCGTCTCGACGCTCTTCGTGAACTCCTCCTGCGTGAGGATGTCCACGTCCCAGCCCGTGAGCCGGGCGGCGAGGCGCACGTTCTGACCGCGCTTGCCGATCGCCAGACTCAGCTGGTCCTCGCGCACGACCACCGTCGCGCGCCCGAGCTCGAAGCAGAGCGAGACCTCCGCGACCTCGGCGGGCTTGAGCGCGTTGCTGATGAGGATCTGGCTCGACTCGTTCCAGCGGACGATGTCGATCTTTTCGCCGCCAAGCTCCTCGACGATGTTCTTGATGCGGCTGCCGCGCACGCCGACGCAGGCGCCGACGGCGTCGACCTTGCTGTCGATCGAGCTGACGGCGATCTTCGTGCGGTGGCCCGGCTCGCGGGCCAGGGCCTTGATCTCGATCGTCCGCTCGCCGACCTCCGGAACCTCGCGCTCGAACAGGCGGCGGATGAGTTCGGGATGCGCCCGGCTCAGGATGATCTTGATGGCGCTGGGCGTATCGCGGACCTCGAGGATCAGCGCCTGGATGCGCTCGCCGGGCTCGTGGGTCTCGCCCGGGATCTGCTCGGAGCGGGGCATGATGCCCTCGACGCGGCCGAGGCTGACGATCATCGTGGAGCCTTCGAAGCGGGCGATCGTGCCGGTGACGATCGTGCCCACGCGGTCCTTGTACTCTTCATAAATGCTGCCGCGCTCGTCCTGGCGGATGAGCTGAATCATCACCTGCTTCACGGTCTGCGCGCCGATCCGG
>DASPJU010000597.1:0-7244 GCA_035628475.1 Salinarimonas sp.
CAAGCGGGATCTTGCGATCATGCCGCTTCCCGTGGCGGCGCGCCTCGGCCACTCTGCCGGCCATCTCAAGGAGCATCCTCCATGGCCGACCTCTCCGCCTTCCCCATCGCGACGCGCTGGCCCGCCCGGCATCCCGACGGCCTCCAGCTCTATTCCTGGCCGACGCCTAACGGCGTGAAGGTCTCGATCATGCTGGAGGAGACGGGGTTGCCCTACGAGGCGCACGGCGTGAACATCGGCCAGAACGAGACCTGGACGCCGGAATTCCTGTCCCTCAACCCCAACGGCAAGATCCCCGCGATCCTCGATCCCGACGGGCCGGGCGGGAAACCCCTCGCCCTGTTCGAGTCGGGCGCGATCCTGGTCTATCTCGCCGAGAAGACGGGCCAGCTCCTGCCAGCCGACCCGGCCGCGCGCTACGAGACCCTGCAATGGGTGTTCTTCCAGATGGCGGCGGTGGGCCCGATGTTCGGGCAGCTCGGCTTCTTCCACAAGTTCGCGGGGCGCGAGATCGAGGACAAGCGCCCCCTCGAGCGCTACCGCGCCGAGACGCAGCGCCTGCTCGGCGTCCTGGAGGGACGCCTGTCGGATCGCGACTGGATCATGGGCGAGTACTCCATAGCCGACGTCGCGCTGCTGGGCTGGGTGCGCGGCCTCGTGGAGTTCTACCAGGCCGGCGACATGGTCGGCTGGGGCGATCTGAAGGCCGTGCCGGCCTGGCTCGCGCGGGGCCTTGAGCGCCCCGCCGTGCAGCGGGGGCTCGCGATCCCGCCGCGGACCTGAGGCGAACCCCGCCCCCGGGACAGGCGTTGGCCGGTCCCAGGTTCCGGCGCGAGGCCCGCTTTGCCCCAGGTCTTCCTCGACTGCGACGGCGTGCTCGCCGATTTCGACCGCGGCGCGGAGCGCGTGCTCGGCCTGCCGCCGCGCGCCTTCGAGCGCCGCCACGGCCTCGGCCGGTTCTGGGCGGCGCTCGCGGCGGCGCCGGGCTTCTTCGAGGGGCTCGAGCCCATGCCCGACGCCTTCGACCTGTTCCGCGCCGTGGAGCACCTGCGGCCCGTGATCCTCACGGGCCTGCCACGGGGCGCCTGGGCCGAGCCGCAGAAGCGGCGCTGGGCGGCCCGGCATTTCCCGGGCGTCGAGGTCATCACCACGAGCGCGGCCCTCAAGCGCGAGCATTGCCGCCCAGGCGACGCCCTCGTGGACGATCGCGACAAGTATCGGCCGCTCTGGGAGGAGGCCGGCGGGATCTTCATCCACCACCGCGACGCGGCCGGGTCGATCGCGGCGCTGCGGGGGCATGGGTTCCTGTAGGAGGGGCCCCTACCCCGCCAGGTACTGCTTGGCGAGGATCTTCCCTTCCTCCACCGCCGGCTGGTCGAAGGGGTCGACGCCGAGGATGTAGCCCGCCAGGATCGTCTCCAGCATGAAGTGCATGAGCAGCGCGCCCATGGCCCGCTCGTCGAGGCGCTCCAGGTGCAGGCGCCGGGTCGGGCGGCCGTTGCGGGCGAGCGTGTCGGCGGTGGCGCGCCCCTGCGCCGCCACGAGGTCGCCGATGGTCCGGCCCGCGAAACCCGCCTCGCCCGCGCGGCGCGCCAGGGCCTCGTCCATGCGGGGCCCCCGGCCCGCGACGTCGAGGGTGACGACCGTGAAGAGCTTGTCGGCGGGTCCCGCGAGATAGAGCTGGAGCTGGCTGTGCTGGTCCACGGGTCCGATCGCGGCCACGGGCTGGGTGCCGTGCCCGTCCTTGCCGACGCTCTCGGCCCAGAGCTGCACCCACCAGCGGGTGAAGCGCTCGAGCCGGTCCGCATAGGCCATCAGGACCGCGACGCCCTGGCCCTCGCGCGCCGCCGCGACGTTGAGCGCGGCGCCGAGCGCCGCCGGCACCTCCCCGGCGGGCAGCCCCGCGCGCACGGGCTCGTAGGCCTCCGCCGCGCCGGCGCGGATCGCGCCGATGTCGAGGCCCATGGCGGCGGCGGGCAGCAGGCCCACATTGGTGAGCACGGAATAGCGCCCGCCGATGCCCGTGTGGTGCTCCAGGAAGGCGCAGCCCTCGGGCTCCAGGAGGTCGCGAAGCGCGTTCCTGCCCCCCGCCTTGCGCGGCTCGGACAGGCCGAGGATCGCCGTGCCGGCCCGGTCGCGCAGGCCCGCGGCGTCGAGGGCGCCCAGCACCGCGATGGCCTGCATGAGCGTCTCGCCCGTGCCGCCGGACTTCGAGATCGCGGCGAAGCGCGCGGTCTCCAGCGGCAGGCGGGCGAGCACCCGGTCGAAGGTCAGGGGATCGAGATTGTCGAGGAAATGGACGCGCGGGCCCTCGCCCAGCCGCCCGGCGCCCGGCACCCCGTAATCGGCGAGCTGAGCGAGCGTCTGGGCGCCCAACGACGAGCCGCCGGTGCCCAGGAACACCACGTCGGTGGCGCCGTCCGTCAGCCCCCCCGCAGCCGCGCGGATGCCGTCGAGATCGTCGGTGACGCGGGGCATGCGCAGGAGCGGCAGGCGGCCCGTGGCGTCGTCCTCGCGCAGCCGCGCCAGCGCCGTCTCGGCGCCCGACAGGGCCGCGTCGAGCGCGCTGCGCGGCACGCCGGCGCCCCCGATCCGGGGGGCGAGCGCGAGGTCGATCGACTGGGTAAAGGGCATGCGGGGCTCCCGGCGTCAGGGGAGCGGGACCTTACGGGAGGCGGGGGGTGGGCCGCAAGGAGAGGGGCAGGAGTCATCGAGGGCGACGCGCCGCCCGGCTTGGTCTCCAGTTCACCCTCGTGCCGAGGGGCCCTGCGGATCAGGGCCCCCAAGCACGCGCCACGCCCGCCATGCCCTTAGGCAATCCCTGGAGCGCCCTTTGAGGCTCGCTCCGCTCGCGCCTCAAGGCGAGGGGGAGAGTGGGAGAGCGCCCGGGCTCACAGCCCCTGCGGCCGGCCCGACACCACCACCAGCATGCGCCCGTCGCCGAAGATGCGCCGGGCCGCGTCGCGGATCTTGTCCTGCGTGACGGAGGCGACCAGGCCGTTGCGCCGGGCGATGTAGTCGAGCCCCAGGCCCTCGAAGGAGATCTGGGCGAGCTGGTGGGCGATCTTGGTGGAGGTGTCGAAGCCCAGCGCGTAGGAGCCGACGAGATAGGCCTTGGCCTTCTCGAGCTCGTCGTCGGTGGGGCCGTCGTCGCGGAGACGGGCGCACTCGGACTCGATCACGGAGAGGCACTCGGCGACGCGCTCGTTCTTGGTGGCCGTGTAGCCCCAGGTCATGGCGGCGCCGCGATAGCTCACCATGGAGGTGCCGACCGAATAGGCGAGCCCCCGCTTCTCGCGCACCTCCTGGAACAGGCGCGAGGAGAAGGTGCCGCCGCCCAGGATGTGGTTGAGCACGTAGGCCGGGATGAAGTCCGGGTCGCGCCAGGTCACCCCGTCCATGCCGAAGCGGATCACCGACTGGGGCACGTCGAGATCGACCACGTGGCGGTCGCCCAGGCCTCCGATGCGGGTCGCCGGCACGGGCGCGAGGCCGGAGGATTCGGGGAGCGGCGCGAAGGCGCGCTCGACGAGGTCGGTGAGGCGGCGCGCGTCGATGGCGCCCACCGCGGCGATCTTCACCCGCCCGCGGGCGAGCGCGCCCCGGTGCAGGGCCACGAGGTCGTCGCGACCGATCCGGGCCACGGAGTCGAGGCTGCCGCCGTTGGGGCGGCCATAGGCGTGGCCGGCGAAGGCCTCGGCGAAGAAGCGCTTGGAGGCTGCGACGCCCGGATCGTTCATCTGCCGGCGCAGGCTCGCGGCCATCTGGCCCCGCACGCGCTCGACCGCGTCCCCGTCGAAGCGGGGCTCGTTGAGGGCCAGGCGCAGGAGGTCGAAGGCCTCGTCGGCATGGCGCACGAGGGTCTTGAGCGAGCCGCCGATGCCGTCGGGCCCGCTGTTGAAGGACAGCTCGATCGCCCGCTCCGCGAGGCGCTCCTGGAAGCCGTCGGAGGCCAGCGCCCCCGCGCCCTCGTCGAGGAGCGCCGCCATCATCATGGCGGCCCCGCCCTTGTCGGCGGGGTCGTTGGCGCCCCCGCCGTCGAAGGTGAAGGCGATGGCGACCAGCGGGACCACGTGGGATTCCACGTGCCAGATCTCGATCCCGCTCGGCGAGACGATCCGGTCGACCTCGGTGGGCGAGGCCGAGGGGGCGGCGAGGGTGGCGACGGTCATCGACGATCCAGGGCTAGGGCATGTCACGGGGAAGCGGCGTCCGGCTCTCCGCAAAGACAGGCGATACATCAACGGCTTGGAGGTCGTCGGGCGCGTCCGGGCGCGCCCGGCGGGTCCTAGGGCCCCTTGCGCAGCAGGCCCGTGACGGAGCGGCGCGGCAGGAGGTAGCGCTCGGCGACGGCCGCGAGGTCCGCCTTGCCCAGCGACTCGATCTCGCCCGGCCAGCGGCGCACGTCCTCGATCGTCTCGCCGATGGCGAGCGCCGAGCCGTAGATGCGGGCAAGCGAGGACTGGCTGTCGGAGGCGTAGACCGTCTCGGCGACCAGGCGGGTCTTGGCGCGCTCGAGCGCCTCGGGCGGGAGGGCCTCGTCCGCGATGGATCGGATCGCCGCGTCGACCGCGTCCTCCAGCGCCTCCAGCGAGACGCCCTCGGCCGGCACCGCGTAGATCGAGAAGCGCGTCTCGTCGATGGCGGTGCCCATGTACCAGGCGCCGGCATTGACCGCGAGGCCGCGCTCCAGGACGAGCTTGCGGTAGAAGTAGGAGGTCGGGCCGCCGCCCAGCACCTCGGCGAGGAGCTCCAGCGCGTAGCCCTCGCGCCCCTCGGCCGTGCGGCAGGAGGGCACGAGGTAGAGCCGCTGCAGGGTGGGCTGCTCCACCTTCGGGTCGGCCACGCAGACCACGCGCGCGGCCTGGGGCTGCGGCTCGCGCGGGCGCAGGCGCGCCGGGCGCGCGCCGCGCGGCGCGACGGCGCCGTAGGTGCCCTCGGCCAGGCGGCGGACCTCGTCCGGGGTGACGTCGCCCGCCACCACGAGGATCGCGTTCTCGGGGGTGTAGAAGCGCCGGTAATAGTCGAGCGCGTGCCCGCGGTTCAGCCCCTCGATCTCGTGCATCCAGCCGATGATGGGGATCCCGTAGGGGTGATGCACGAAGAGCGAGGCCGCCATGGCCTCGGAGAGCTGGGCCGCGGGGTCGGTCTCGACCCGCATGCGTCGCTCCTCCAGCACCACGTCGCGCTCGGGCGCCACCACCTCGTCGGAGAGGACCAGGCCCGCCATGCGGTCGGCCTCGAAGGCCATCATGGTGCCCAGGTGCTCCTTGGCGACCCGCTGGAAATAGGCCGTGTAGTCGAAGGAGGTGAAGGCGTTCTCCTGGCCGCCGAGCCCCGACACCACCTGCGAGAACTCGCCCGCCGGGTGGCGCTCCGTGCCCTTGAACATCAGGTGCTCGAGGAAGTGGGCGATGCCCGACGCGCCGATCGGATCGTCCGCCGAGCCGTTGCGGTACCAGACCATGTGGGTGGCGACGGGGACGCGGCGGTCCGGGATCACGACGACATCGAGGCCGTTGTCGAGCGCGAAGGCGGTCACCTCGGGCCCGCCGCCCTCGGTGCGGCCCTGGGGGGCTGCATCGGTTCGGGTCGCCGGGCGCGGGCTGGAAGCGGGAGCCATGGCCTCATCCTGACAGGAGGGGCCCTCGGGCGACGGCTCCTCGCGAGAACATCAATCGAAAACGGTCCCCGCGGCGCGGGGACCGGGGTCGCCTCAGCGGCGGCTGCGCTCGGCCTGCTGGCGGTTGAAGGCCGCGGGATCGGCCTCGTCGCGCTCGCGGTTCGTGGGCAGCTCCCGCGTGGCGCGCATCGGCGCGTTCGGGTCGGGACGGCGCAGCCCCGCCGGCGGCTCGGCGAGCGTGCGGCGGGCGGGCTCGACGCCGGTCGTGGGATCGACCTCCGGCAGGCGGCCCTCGCGGCGCAGCGTGTCGGGATGGATCCAGGTCGCGGCCTGGCCGCCGTCGTTGCGCACGGGAGCGGGCGCGCGGTCGATGCCGGCGCCCGGACGGCGGCCGGCGCGGATCTCGTCGACGGAGAGCGTCGGGTTGTTGTCGTTCATCCGGCGCCGCTCGCGCTGCGTCTCGGGGATCGCGGCGTCGCGCTGGCGGCGGCGCTCGCGCACCACGTCCTGGTCCGCCGGCCATTGCGGGTTCGCCTCGAGGGCGGCGCGGTCGGCAGGCGGGCGCAGCTCCAGGCGCGGCGGCACCACGAGGGGCGCGCGCTCGCGATACTCGATCTGCGGCCGGTCGGGCGGGATGAGCCCGACCGAGCTCAGGACGTCCTTCATGAAGACGCCTTCCTGCGCCGACGCGCCGACGACCGACGTCATCAGGCCGATGCCGGCCAAAGCGAGGATCCGCTTCATCTCCCCTGCCCCCTTTGTTTGCGTTGCGTGTGTCACGCTTTCGCCATGGTCCGCCATCGCGGCAATCTCAAGGCGCCGTGACCGTGGCAACCGATCGTCACGGCTGGGCGGCGCGGGTCCGTCGCCCCTCCAGGACGAGGGAGTCATAGAGGAGACCGACCACGCCCGCAACGATGCCGGCGTCCGCCACGTTGAACACGTACCAGGAGAAGGATCCCACGTGGACGTGGACGAAGTCGAACACCGCGCCGTAGGCGACGCGGTCGACCGCGTTGCCCAGCGCCCCGCCCAGGATCAGGCCCAGGCTCGCCGCGAGGAAACGGTGGTCGCTGCGCCGCAGCCACAGGGCGAGCCAGATCGACGCGGCGAGCGACAGCCCGATCAGGAGCCAGCGGCCGAGATCCCCCTCCTGCTGGAACAGGCCGTAGGAGATGCCCCGGTTCCACACCACGATGAACTCCAGGAACGGGGCGAGCGTGATCGGCTGGTGGTTGGGCAGGTCGTGGACGAACAGCAGCCACAGCTTCGAGGCCTGGTCGAGGACGAAGGTGGCGAGCGCGACGAGCGCCCCGAGGCGGGAGGCCGACATCAGTTCACCGGCGATCCGGGCGAGGCGTTGAAGGCCGCGACCTCCTCCAGGAAGGAGGCGAGCCCCTCCTCGGCCTGGAACAGGTCGGCGCGCAGCCGGTCCGACAGGTCGCCCATCATCTCCTTGCGCCCGAGCGCCACCGCGAGCACCAGGTTGAGGAGCATCAGGTTCACGGTCTGCTGCCGGTGCATCCCCTCGGCCAGCCGGTCGAAGGCCGCGCGGGGCACCGCCACCGCCTGCTCGGGATGGAGCGATGCGAGAAGCTGCAGCGCCGCCTCGATGCGATCC
>DASPJU010000598.1:0-2015 GCA_035628475.1 Salinarimonas sp.
ACCGCGCCGAGGAAGGCCGCGGCGAGCGAGGCCGCCACCATGGGAAAGGCGAGGCGCGTGAGCCACGTGGCGAGGTCCAGCATGCCCGGATCGCCCGCATAGCCCGCCGCGAGCAGCAGCACCACGGCGCCCGCCGCCGCCTCGACGACCGCCACGAGGGCGAGGGCCGCGAGGCACAGGACGGCGAAGGCCTCGCCCGCGAACCGGCGGGCGGCCTCGCGGCCCTCCTCGGCCTCGATCCGCGCGTGGATCGGCACCAGGGCCGCCTCGATGCCCCCCTCGCCGAGCACCCGCCGCGCGAGGGTCGGCAGCCGGAAGGCGACGATGAACGCGTCCGCCACCGGCCCGGCCCCCAGGGTCGCCGCGATCATCACGTCGCGCGCGAAGCCCGCGATCCGCGAGGCCGCGGCGGCGAGGCCCACGAGGGCGGCGGAGCGCAGGAGGGTCATGGGGCGCTTATGGCAGGGCGGACCGCCGGCCGCCAGGGCCCGGTCATGCGTCGGCGCGCCCCGGGGGCGGCCCGTCCCGACGGCGCGCGGTGCCGGAGGGGGTGACGGGCAGGGAATGGCCGCGGGCTCGCGGTTGGGTAAGGGGAGGGAAGGTGGGCAGCGAGCCCGCGACCTCCGCCGGGGCCGGCCTTGCGGGTCACACGGCCCCGTCCGGCGCGTGGCGCCGGCCTGCATGCGGATCGGGGAGTGGCGCCCCTCCCCGATCCGCACTTTCTAGGATATAAATCTGATGGCTAGGAAAGTCAAGTCAGGCCCTAGCCGCCGGCGTCGCCCTGGCGGGTGCCGCGGGTGCGCTTGAGCTGGGGCTCGAAGGCGCCGTGCTGCTCCTGGCGGTCGACGTTCTCGTTGACGTGGTCGCGCTGCAGGCCCTCGTTCCGGGTGGCGTGCTCCGGGATGTTGGTCTGGGGCCCGGCAGCCTTCTTCATCTCGAGCGCCTTCTCCATGTTCTTCTGGAGATCGCTCTTGTCGTGGGAGCCCTCGCCCGAGCCCGGCCGGAACCAGCTCGTCAGGCGCGTGAAGAAATTCATCGTGTCCTCCTGTTCATTCCTTGGCGCGGGACATGGCGTCGCCGTCGCGGCCCGTGACGGTCCGCTCGAGATCCGAGAGCATGTCGGAGCTCGCATGGCCCATCTCGGAATCGGCGTTGCCGAAGCCGCCCGTGGCGGAATCGTTGTCGGTGCCCGGGCCGTCGTCCGCCGGGTTGGCCGGGTTGCGCGGGAGCGCGCCGCCGGCCGTGACGCCGTCGTGCCCGGGAAGGTTCTCGGCCTCGCGGCCATGGACGCCGAAGGTCTGCGGCGTCGTGGAGGGACGGCGCTCCATGTCGCTCTCGGGGGGCGCCAGGCCCATCTGGTCGTTGGCGCGCAACGCCGCCCGGGCCTTCTCGGCCTCGGTGCGCGGGTCGTGGGTGCTCATCGCGGGAGCCTCTTGGTGAAGGGGCTTGGATCGTCCGGGTCAACGGAAGGCGCGCGCCGGGGGTTCCCGGGAGTGACTCCTCTCCCCGCCGGGCGGGGAGAGGGCCGCGCCTGCGGACGGGCATGCGTGGCAAGCGACCGAAGGGAGCGGGGGTGAGGGGGCGTCTCGGGAGGGAGCGCGACCGGATACGCCACCTCACCGTCGCTCCGCTCCTCCGACAGGCTCAGGATGAGGAGAGGGAAAGCCTCACGCCACCACGCGCAGGCGGCGGGTCGCGAGCGCCGCGCGGATGGCCTCGCGCAGGGAGGCGGCGTCGTAGGGCTTGCGCAGGGTCGGGTAGCCCTCCTGCGCCGCGGTCTGGGCCACCTCGCTGTAGCCCGTGGCGAGCAGGATCGGCAGGTGCGGGTGGCGGGCCCGCACCAGGCGGGCGAGATCCAGGCCGTTGAGGGGGCCCGGCATCACGATGTCGGAGAGCACGAGGTCGAAGCGGCCGTCGGTCTCGAGGAGCCGCAGGGCGGTGGCGGGGTCGGGGGCGTGGCGGCCTCGGCCAGGATTTCGACGCGGTTGCAGGTCGAGACGATCAGGCCCTCGCGC
>DASPJU010000599.1:0-2145 GCA_035628475.1 Salinarimonas sp.
GCACCGCCAATCCGCTCGACGGCCGCGCCAAGATCGGCACCATCGGCCTGCCGGTGCCGCGGACCGAGGTTGCCATCCTGACGACCGAGGCGCCGTACCGGCCGGTGGCGCTGGGCGAGCGCGGCGAGCTGTGCGTGCGCGGGCCGCAGGTCATGCGCGGCTACTGGAACCGGGACGACGAGACCGCTCGGGTCACGACCGCGGACGGCTATTTCCGCACCGGCGACGTGGCGGTGTTCCTGCCCGACGGGGGGGTGAAGATCGTCGACCGCATGAAGGACATGGTCCTGGTCTCGGGCTTCAACGTCTACCCGAACGAGGTCGAGGACGTGCTCGTCACGCACCCCAAGATCCTCGAGGCCGCCGTGATCGGCCTGCCGGACGATCATTCCGGCGAGGCCGTGGTGGCCTATGTGGTGCCGCGCGACGGCGGGGTCTCGCCCGACGAGCTGCGCGAGTACTGCCGCGCCAACCTCACGGCCTACAAGGTCCCCCGCCGCATCGAGATCCGCGACAGCCTCCCCAAGACCCCCGTGGGCAAGGTCCTGCGCCGGACCCTGCGCGACGAGGTGATGGGCAAGGCGGGGTAGGCAAACCGGCCCGGCGCGCTGCGCGCTTCACCCTTCCCTGGAAGGGGAGGGTGGCCGCTGCGCGGCGTCTCGAGCCGAGGTCGCTCAGGACCGGCCTAGCCCCGCGCGCCCGCCTCCTCCGGCGGCTCGCCCCTGATCCGCCGCCAGGCGAAGGCGGCGAAGACGCCCACGAGCGTCGCGGCGATGCCGTACCAGGTGACGGCATATTGCAGGTGGTTGTTGGGCAGTCGCAGCACCGTCTGGCCGCCGCGCGGCCAGCCGCCGGGGACGGGGGTGGCGTCGGCGTCCACGAGGAAGGGGGCGACCCGGGGCAGGCCTCGGGCCGCGGCGATCGCTAGGGGGTCGCGGGTGAACCAGCGCTCCCGGGCGGGCTCGTTCTCCGGCACGAAGGCGCCGCGCTCCTCTGGGCGGCGCAGGAGGCCCACCATCGTCACCTCGCCGGGAACCTGCCCCGCCGCGCGGGTCGCCGGATCGCGCAGCTCGGTCGGGACGAAGCCGCGATTGACGATGACGTGCGCCCCGTCGGGCAGGCGCAGGGGCGTCAGCACGTAGAAGCCCTGGACCGGCTGGCCGCGGCTCGCCGACATCAGGCCGTGCACCTGGGCCTCGCGGTCGTGCAGGAAGGTGCCGGCGAGGCGCACGCGGCGGTACTCGTCCGCCTCGGGCGAAACGCGCGGCCAATCGGCCTCGGCCGGGAGCGCGCCCGGCTCCCCGAAGGCCCGCGCCTCGATGCGGGCGATGAGGTCGCCCTTCCAGGCGAGGCGCTGGAGCTGCCAGGTGCCCAGCGCCAGGAGGATGGCAAGGGCCATGAGCGTCGCGAGCCCCGGCCAGAGAAGCGAGCGGACCGGCATCGTCAGCGCTCCAGCCGGCCTTCCTCGGCCTTGTTCTGGAACTGCAGCGCGATCATGAGCGCCTTGGCGGGGCGCGCCAGCGCGAGGCAGAGCACCACCGTGAGGGGCAGCCAGATCGCCATGTGCAGCCACATGGGCGGCTCGTAGGTGAACTCCGCCCACAGCGCCCCGCCGCAGACGATGAAGCCCACGATGAACATGATGAAGACCGCCGGCCCGTCGCCGGAATCCGCGAAGGCGTAGTCGAGCCCGCAGGCCTCGCAGCGGGGCTTCAGGGACAGGAACCCCTTGAACAGGCGCCCCTCGCCGCAGCGGGGGCAGCGGGCCCGCAGGCCTGTCGCGATCGGCGAGGCGGTGTCGTGGGTGTGAGGGGGCACGCTCGTCTCCTGGCTCGCGGGCGCCCTGCGCCGCGCGGCTCCCGAAACGCCGAAGGGCGGCTTGCGCCGCCCTTCATATGGGTTGCCGAAGGCGGATTTCTCAGTGGCCGCCCGCGCCCCCAGGGGCGCTGTAGATGTAGATGGCCGCGAACAGGAACAGCCAGACCACGTCGACGAAGTGCCAGTACCAGGCCGCGAACTCGAAGCCGAGATGCTGCTTGGGGGTGAAGTGGCCCAGATAGACCCGGTACAGGCAGACCGCGAGGAAGATGGTGCCGATCACGACGTGGGCGCCGTGGAAGCCCGTCGCCATGTAGAAGGTGGCGC
>DASPJU010000600.1:0-11014 GCA_035628475.1 Salinarimonas sp.
CGAGATCCGGGTGAGGCGGATGAGGTCGGCCTGGATCTCGTTGAGGCGCCGCTCGGTATCCTTGCGGGCGGTGAGGTCGCGCAGGATGCCGATGAACTGGCGCCCGTCCGGGGTCTGCGCCTCCCCCACCGAGAGGTCGACGGGAAACAGCGTGCCATCGCGGTGGCGGCCCCGCACCTCGCGGCCGATGCCGATGATCTTGCGGTGGCCCGTGGCGCGGTAATTGCCCAGATAGCCGTCGTGATGGTCGCCATGCTCGGGGGGCATCAAGGTCGAGACGTTGCGGCCCACGACCTCCTCGGACTCGTAGCCGAACATGCGCTCGCACGCGCTGTTGAAGACCAGGATCCGGCCGGTCTCGTCGATGACGATGATCCCGTCGACCGCGGTGTCGAGCACGCTGAGCAGGCGCGCCTCCGACACCGTGTTCAGGACCCCTCCGCCGTCAGGCTCGGTCGTCGATCTCATCGCCCCCCCTGGCGATGTCTCTTCCATGCCGGGACTGTGCGGCCCCGCGCGGCGGAAGGCAAGCGCGGCTCCGGACATTTACGTAGAAAAGGGCGGATCGCGCCCCCTCGCCGCCCCGTCCCGGCTCAGGCCGCCATGGCGGCGAGAACCGGAGCCAGGCGCCGCACCGCCTCGGCCACGTCCTCGGGCCGCCGCGCGTAGCAGAAGCGCAGGGAGCCCTCCCCGCCGGGCCCGAAGGCCTCGCCGGGCGCCAGCCCCACATTGGCCTCGTCGATGAGCCGGCGCGCCAGGGCATAGGAGTCGGCGACGCCCCGCACCCGGAAGAAGGCGTAGAAGGCGCCCGGCGGCGGCGGAAGCGCCACGCCCGGGATCGCGGCGAACCCCGCGGTCACGACCTCCCGGCTGCGGCGCGCGGCCTCGATCTGCTGGGCCACGAAGGCCTCGCCCCCCTCCAGCGCCGCGATCCCGGCGCGCTGGACGAAGACCGCCGTGCCCGAGGACGAGTACTGGACCAGGTTCTCGATGGTCTGGCCGAGCGCCGGCGGCGCCTCGAGCCAGCCCAGGCGCCAGCCGGTCATGGCCCAGTTCTTCGAGAAGGTCTGGACGAACAGGATCCGGTCCTCGGGGGCCATCACGTCCTTGAAGGAGGCCGCGCGCCCGCCGACCGCCATGCGTGGGTCGTGGACGAAGCGGCCATAGATCTCGTCGGCCAGGATCCACAGGCCGTGGCGGCGGGCGATCGCCAGGATCGCGGCGAGCTCGTCCCGGGTCGCGGTCCAGCCGGTCGGGTTGGCCGGGGAATTGATCACCAGGGCCCGGGTGCGCGGGCCGATCGCCCCGGCCAGGCGATCGAGATCGAGGGCCCAGCTCTCGGCCCGCAGGCTCATGGGCACCGGGACCGGGGTGGCGCCCGCCACCGTCAGCGCGCCCACGAAGTTCGGCCAGGCGGGGGTGGGGACAACCACCTCGTCGCCGGCGCCCGCCACCATCCGGACCGCGATCTGCATGGCGTGCATGCCGCCCATGGTGACGAAGAAGCGCTCCGGATCGGCGGGACGGTCATAGAGGCGCGCGTCGTAGGCCGCCAGCGCGGCGCGCAGCTCCGGGATGCCCCGCTGCCAGGTATAGAAGGTCTCGCCCGCCGAAAGCGACGCCTGCAGGGCCTCGCCGATGAAGGCCGGCGTCGGGAGGTGCCCTTCGCCGACCCAGAGCGGGATGAGGCCCGGGCGGCCGCGGCCGTAGTTCACGGCGTCGACGATCCCGCTCGTGGGCGCGGCGGCGGCCTCGGGGCGGACGGGCAGGGCGGGGAGCATGTGCGCGGTCATGGGCCGCTTGTGCGCGCTCGCGCGGCAATTGCCAAGGGCCGGCGCGGCGGCCATCACGCAATCCCATGGATGCGATCAGCGCGGTTGATCGGATCGGCCGGACCGAACGGGGGGATAGCCTCGACGCCAAGCGAGACGCCCTCTCCCTCACCCCTGGTGAGGGTCCAAGTGAAGCGAGGGGGTTGGGGTCCGTCCGGTTCCCACGACGGCGCTCCAGCCTGCACCCGCCGCCTTCTCGTTCCGTCGGCGCGAACTCCCGGACGGACCCCACCCCCTCGCGGCTCGTGCCGCTCGCACCCTCCCCAGGGGTGAGGGACAGGCGTGGCACCCGTCCGCGCGGTCGCGCCCTTCGAGGAGATCCTTTTCGGGGTCCCCCGCTCCACCGGCCCCGCTTGGTTCACGCCCCGTTAAACCGCCACATTTAGCGTGGCAAAGGGGCGTGACGGCCCGATCGTGGCCGATGGGGGCGCAGGCATGGCGGATCGGCGCGGGGCCGCACGGCAGCGGCGCGAGCCGAGCTTCGAGGGCGACGGGTCGGTGCTCGACCTGCGCCTGACGCCGGACGACCGCGCGGGCCCCAAGGCGCGCGGCGGGTCCAAGGCCTCCGTCCGCGGCGGGGCCGGGCGTCCGCCCGCTCCCAAGCGGGGCCGGGGCCGCCGCTCCATCCTCGGCATGCTGGCCTACTGGACCCTCGTCGCGGGCCTGTGGGGGGTGATCGGGATCGCCGGCCTCGTGGCCTACCACGCGGCCCAGCTGCCGCCCATCGACCAGCTCAAGATCCCCAAGCGCCCGCCCAACATCGCGATCCTGGCGAGCGACGGCTCGCTGCTCGCCAATCGCGGCGAGACGGGGGGGCGCTCGGTGCCGCTCGCCGAGCTGCCGCCCTATCTGCCCAAGGCCTTCGTGGCCATCGAGGACCGGCGCTTCTACGCGCATTTCGGCGTCGATCCCGTAGGGATCGCCCGCGCCGTCGTGCGCAACCTGACGGGCCGCGGCGTCATGCAGGGCGGCTCGACGCTGACCCAGCAGCTCGCCAAGAACCTGTTCCTGACCCAGGAGCGCACCGCCTCGCGCAAGATCCAGGAGGCAATCCTGGCCCTGTGGCTCGAGGCGAACTTCTCCAAGGACCAGCTCCTCGAGCTCTATATCAACCGCGTCTATTTCGGCGCCGGCTCCTACGGGGTCGAGGCGGCGGCGCAGCGCTATTTCGGGAAGCCCGCCCGCGCCGTGACGGTGGCCGAGGCCGCGATGCTGGCGGGCCTCGTCCAGGCGCCCTCGCGGCTCGCCCCCACCCGCAACCCGGCGGCCGCGCAAGCGCGCGCGGGGCTGGTCGTGGCCGCCATGGCGGATCTCGGCGTCATCACGGACGCCCAGGCCAAGGCGGCGCTCGCGGGTCCCGCCACCGCGGCGCGGGGCCAGGCCGGGGGCTCGGCCAATTACGCGGCCGACCTCGTCATGGACGTGCTCGACGATTTCGTGGGCGCGGTCGAGGGCGACATCCTGGTCTCGACCACGATCGACCCCGCCGTGCAGGCGGCGGCCGAGCGCGCGCTCACCGAGGAGCTGGCCGCCAAGGGCGCGCGCTACAACGTGGGCCAGGGGGCGCTCGTGGCCATGCGGCCCAACGGCGCCGTCAAGGCGCTGGTGGGCGGGCGCGACTACGCGCAGAGCCAGTTCAACCGCGCCACCACGGCCAAGCGCCAGCCGGGCTCGGCCTTCAAGCCCTTCGTCTATCTCGCGGCGCTCGAGGCGGGCCTGACCCCCGACACGGTGCGCGACGACAGCCCCGTCTCGATCCGCGGCTGGTCGCCCGAGAACTATACCCGCGACCATCGCGGCCCCGTCACGCTTCGCGACGCGCTCGCCACGTCGCTCAACACGGTGGCGGTGAAGCTCGGGGTCGAGGTGGGACCGAGGGCGGTGGTGCGGGTGGCGCAGCGGCTGGGCATCACCTCGCCGCTCCAGGCCAACGCCTCGCTCGCTCTAGGCACCTCGGAGGTCACGCCGCTGGAGCTCGTGGGCGCCTACGCGGCCTTCGCCAATGGCGGCACGGGGGTGATCCCGTTCGTGATCGCGGGCGTGAAGACGCCCGACGGCAAGACCATCTACCGGCGCGCCGAGGGCGGGCTCGGCCGGGTGATCGAGCCCTCCGTGGCGGCGGCCATGAACGGCATGATGCGCGAGACGCTGCTCACCGGCACCGCCCGCAAGGCGGACCTGCCGGGCTGGGAGGCGGCCGGCAAGACCGGCACGAGCCAGGATTTCCGCGACGCCTGGTTCGTGGGCTACACGGGCTCCCTCGTCGCGGGCGTATGGCTCGGCAACGACGACGGCGAGCCCACCAAGCGCGCGTCGGGCAGCAACCTGCCCGTGGAGGTCTGGAGCCGCTTCATGAAGGCGGCCCTGGCGGGCGACCGGCCGGTGGCCCTGCCCGGCGTGCGGGCCGGCGCGCCCGCGATGGCGGCGGCGCCGGCGGCGCGCGCCCGATCGGCCGAGGCGGCGCCGGCCCAGCCCGCCGCGGACGGCGCCTGGGTGCCCCCGGATCCGGCGGAGCGCGGGCTCCTGGAGCGGCTGTTCGGGATGAGGTGAGGCGCCGCCTCCTCAATGTCCGGATCGACCCCGCCCACCCTCTCCCCCCTTGTGGGGGAGATGCCCCGCAGGGGCAGAGGGGGGTGCGCCGGTGCGAAGCGCCGGCGCCGCGACCGGATGATCAGCCTCGAGCCTTGCAGGACGCGCGGCGCGGCGCTGGCGCGCCGCACACCCCTCTCCATCTCTCCCCCACAAGGGGGAGAGGGTCGCCGGCATCGGCCGTGGAGGTCTGCTGGTCGGCTGTGGAGATGATGCGCCTGTGCGCGCTCCGGGAGCGGCTCCGGGCGACGGTTCCGGGACCGTGGCGGGGAGCAGGGTACGTGGGACGGCCGCGGGCTCGCGGTTGGGGGAAGGAAGGTGGGCAACGAGCCCGCGGCCTCCGCCGGGGCCGGCCTTGCGGGTCACGGCCCCGTCCGGCGCGTCGCGCCGGCACGCAGCCCCGCCGACGCGGGCGCCACGCGCCGGTTGGGGCAGGGCACACCATAGGTGAATTGTCTTAGGATGTCAATCCTGGTCGTAGGACAGCGTTACGAGGCGCCGCAACGTCGTCCCCTACCCCCGCTCCACCGCCACGCCCAGCTCCGGCCGGTGGTTCAGGGTCTGGAAGATCACGCAATAGCGCTCCGTCAGCTTGACGAGTTGCGCGACCTGCTCCTCGCCCGCGTCCGTGTCGAGCTCGAAGGCGAGGCGGATGGCGCGGAAGCCCACGGGCGCCGCCTTGTCGACGCCGAGCGTGCCGCGGAAGTCGAGGTCGCCCTCGGCCCGCACGACGCCCCGGCGCAGTTCCACCCCCAGCGCGGTCGCGACCGCCTTGAGGGTGACGCCCGCGCAGGCGACGAGCGCCTCGAGCAGCATGTCGCCCGAGCACAGCTCCGCCCCCGAGCCCCCCGACGCGGGATGGAGCCCAGCCACCGCCAGCGCCCGGCCGGTCTCGACCCGGCAGGCGATCGCGCCGTCGTCGAGGGTGCCGTGCGCCTTGAGGGTGATGACCGCCGCGTCCGGGTCGGAGCGGTAGCGGTCCTTGATCGGGGCTTGCAGGGCGCGAAGGGCTGCGGCGTCCATGGGATCTCCTGGGGTTCGGTCGGTTCGTTTAGCCGACGGGGCGCGCTACCACCACAGGGCGGCGCCGGCGGGCTCGCGGCGGACCTCGTCGTCGGGTCGCAGGGAGCGGTCGAGGGCGGCGAGCACCGCGCGGGAGGCCGCCTCGAAGGCGGGCGCGGCGCGCTCGCGCGGGCGGGGAAGGTCGAGGCTCACCTCCCCGTCGACGCGCCCCGGATTCGGGCGCATCGCGACCGCCCGGTCGGCGAGCGCCACGGCCTCGGCGACGTCGTGGGTGACAAGGAGGATCGTCGGGCGGTGCTCGGCCCACAGCCCCAGGAGCCCCGCGTGCAGCCCCGCCCGGGTGAGCGCGTCGAGCGCCGAGAAGGGCTCGTCGAGGAGGAGGACGCGGGGCCGGGTCACGAAGGCGCGGGCGATGGCGACCCGCTGCTGCTGCCCGCCCGAGAGCTCGCGCGGCCAGCGCCCGCCCTGGCCGCCCAGCCCCACGCGCTCCAGCGCGGCCTCGGCCCGGGCCCGGCGCTCGGCGGGCGGGCGGTCGCCCAGGCCGAAGGCGGCGTTCTCGGCGACCGTGAGCCAGGGCAGGAGGCGCGGCTCCTGGAACACGACGCCCACCGCCGGATGCGGACCCGTCAGGGGCGCTCCGTCGACCCGGATCGCGCCGCCGCTCGGCCGGTCGAGGCCGGCGACCAGGCGCAGCAGCGTGGTCTTGCCGCAGCCCGAGCCGCCGATCAGCGCGACGATCTCGCCGGGTCGCAGGGACAGGCTCACGTCGCCGAGCGCCCGGGTGCCGTCCGCATAGGTCTTGGAGAGGCGGTCGAGAACCAGCATGGCGGGGCTCACAAGCGGTCCCGCGCGGTGTCCTGCCAGCGCAGGAGCGGCGCGGTCGCCGCGACGAGGAGCGCGTCGGCGGCCTTGCCGAGAAGGGCGAAGGCGATGATCGCGGCGAGGATCTGGTCGGGCTTGCCCATCTGCTGGCCGTCGGTGAGCAGGTAGCCCAAGCCCTCCGACGCGCCCATGAACTCCGCCGCGACCACGAACATGAAGCCCAAGCCTAAGCCCGCCCGCAGCGCCGTGACGGTGGCGGGGAGCACGGCGGGGAGGAGGATGCGCCGCGCCAGCGCCGCGCGGCCGAGGCGGAACACCTGGCCGACCTCCACGAGCTTGCGGTCGACCGAGGCGATCGCCCCCGCGACGCCGAGATAGACGGGGAAGAACACCCCCACCGCGATGAGCGCCACCTTCGAGGCCTCGAAGATCCCCAGCCACAGGATGAAGAGCGGCACCCAGGCGATGGAGGGGATGGCGCGCAGGGCCTGGAGCGTGGGGTCGAGGAGCCGGCGCGCGGGGGCGCTCGCGCCCGTCAGCGCCCCGATCGCGACGCCCGCGAGCGCGCCCAGCGCGAAGCCCGCCGCGACCCGCGACAGCGTCGCTCCCGCATGCAGCCCCAGCTCGCCCGAGCGGGCCAGCTCCAGGAGCGTCGCCACGATCCGGCCGGGCGGGGGCACGAGGCGCCCCTCCGCGAGCCCGAGGCGCACCGCCGCCTCCCAGGCGAGCGCGAGGGCGAGGGGCAGCACGAGCCCCGCGAGCGCCGCCGGGGGACGGACGCGGCGCGCAGGCGCGGGAGCGGTGAGGGCGAGGGTGTCGGCCATGGTTCTGCTTTCCCCTCTCCCCGCGCGTGGGGAGAGGGCCGAAGCCCCCCTTTGCCGGGGGCCGAGGCAACCCCCGGGTGAAACCCGGGGGAGGGTGAGGGGGGCCTGGACGGTGGAGCGAACGCGGAGAGCCCCCTCTCCCCGCCCCGGGGGGAGAGGGGTGGGATCGCCCTACCGCGCCGCCACCGAGAACCCGCGGTCGACGAGGGCGTCGAGGGCGGCATGGACGTCCGTGCCGGGGGGCAGGACGCCCGCCTCCCGAAGGGCGAGGCCGGCCTGGAGGATGGTCTCGGCCTGGGCCGGGCCGATCGAGGAATGGGCGAGATCCGTGCGCTCGAGCTGGCGCGCCACCACCGCGTCGGGCAGCTTCGTGAAGGCGGCGAGCAGGGCCTTGAGCTCCGCCGGATGGGCAAGCGACCAGGCCCGCGCCTCCTCGTAGGCCTCGATGACGCGCCGCACGAGGGCGGGGTTGTCGCGGGCGAAGGCCTCGCGGACGTTGAGGATGCCCCAGCTGTTGGCGTCGGCGTCGCGGTGGACGAGCCGCGCCCCGCCCTCGATCTCGGCCGCCGCCATGAGGGGGTCGAGCCCGGCCCAGGCGTCCACGTCGCCGCGCTCCAGCGCCGTGCGCCCGTCCGGGTGCTGGAGCAGGACGAGGCGCACGTCGCGCTCGGTGAGCCCCGCCCCGCGCAGGGCCCGCACCAGGAAGATGTGCGGGTCCGTGCCCCGGGTGACCGCGATCCGCTTGCCCTTGAGGTCGGCCACGGAGGCGACGGGTGAATCCTTGCGGGCCACGAGCGCCGTCCATTCGGGACGGGAATAGACGTAGACGGCCTTGATCGGGTTGCCGTTGACGCGCCCGATCAGGGCCGCCGCGCCGGCCGTGGAGCCGAAGTCCAGGGAGCCTGCATTGAGGAACTCGAGGGCCTTGTTGGAGCCCAGGGACTGCACCCAGCGCACGGAGATCCCGTCCTGGGCGAGCGCCCGCTCCAGGATGCCGCGCTCCTTCAGGACGAGGCTGACGGGATTGTAGGTGGCGTAGTCGACCCGGATCTCGCGGGGCGCCTGGGCCACGGCCAAGTTCGGTATGGCGAACGCGCCGAGGCCTGCGGCGACGAGGGAGAGGAGGTGGCGACGGGTGGGGATCATGGGAGTCCTCATGGTCGCGCAAGGGCGCGGCAGGGCCGTCCCGAGGCGCTTTAGCTGCATTTGTTCGGCGCCCGCAAGCTGCATGCTCAAATCGGCGCAGCCCGGAGACTGAGCGCCGGCGTTCGTTTTGTCAAACGGAAACGTTTCTCAAAACGGACGCGATGTGAGCAGCCGCCTTTCGCCGGCGCGCCCTTCCGTGGTAATCGGCGCCCCATGGACCGCCCCGACGCCCTCTCCCCCACCGGCGAGCTCGACCTCATCCTGCGCCGGCTGGACGGCGAGGACCTGGCGGACGCCACGCGCCTGCGCGCCCGGCTGGTGCCGGAGCTGCGCCGCGCGCTCGACCTGGGCCGGGCCGAGGCGGAGGCGCGGCTGCTCGCCGACCGGCAGGGGCTGGCCTGCGCGCGCCGGCTCTCCGACCTCATGGACGCGGTGGTGCGGGCCGCCCACGCGGCGGTGCTGGCCCATCTCTACCCCGCCGACAATCCCTCCTCGGGCGAGCGCCTCGCGGTGGTGGCGACGGGCGGCTACGGCCGTGGCACCCTGGCGCCGGGCTCGGACGTCGACCTCCTGTTCCTCCTGCCCTACAAGCAGACCGCCTGGGGCGAGAGCGTCGTCGAGGCGATCCTCTACATCCTGTGGGACCTCAAGCTGAAGGTCGGCCACGCCACGCGGTCGGTGGAGGACTGCCTGCGCGAGGCCCGCGCCGACATGACGATCCGCACGGCGCTCCTCGAGACCCGCCCCCTCGTCGGGGACGCGGCGCTCTACGAGGAGCTGGTGCGCCGCTTCGACAAGGACGTCGTCACGGGCACGGCGCCCGATTTCGTTCTGGCCAAGCTCAAGGAGCGCGACGCCCGGGTGGGCAAGGCGGGAGCCTCGCGCTACCGGGTCGAGCCCAACGTCAAGGACGGCAAGGGGGGGCTTCGCGACCTCAACACCCTGTTCTGGATCGCCAAATACGTCTACCGGGTGCGCGACCCCAAGGACCTGGTGCGGGCGGGCCTGTTCACCCCGGAGGAGTATCGCCTCTTCGAGCGCTGCGAGGACTTCCTGTGGCGGGTGCGCTGCCACATGCACTTCGTCACGGGACGGAGCGAGGAGCGCCTCGCCTTCGACCTGCAGCGGGCGCTGGCCGAGCGCATCGGCTATGCCTCGCGGGCGGGGATGTCGGGCGTCGAGCGCTTCATGAAGGCCTATTTCACGGTCGCCAAGGACGTGGGCGACCTCACCGCCATCGTCTGCGCCGAGCTCGAGGCGCGCCAGGCCAAGCCCCGGCCGATGCTGGACCGGGTGCTCGGCTCCTTCCGCAGGGGCCGCGCGCAAAAGCTCGACTCGGACGAGTTCGCCATCGAGAACAACCGCATCACCATCCGCGGCGACGACGCCTTCGAGCGCGATCCCGTCAACCTGGTGCGCCTGTTCTGGTTCGCCGACCGGCACAACGTGGCGATCCATCCGGACGCGAGCCGGCTCGCCACCCGCTCGCTCAAGCTCATCGGTCCCACCGTGCGCAACGACCCGGAGGCCAACCGGCTCTTCCTGGACATCCTCACCTCGCGCAACGCCCCCGAGGTGGTGCTGCGGCTCATGAACGAGGCGGGCGTGCTCGGCCGCTTCGTCCCCGATTTCGGGCGCATCGTGGCGATGATGCAGTTCAACATGTATCACCACTACACGGTGGACGAGCACCTGATCCGCGCGATCGGCGAGCTTTCGGCGCTCGAATCCGGCAAGATCGCCGACGCCCATCCGCTGTCGCAGCGGGTCATCCCCACGATCCGCCACCGGCGCGCCCTCTACGTCGCCCTGTTCCTGCACGACATCGCCAAGGGCCGCCCGGAGGACCACTCGGAGGCGGGCGCGCGCATCGCCCGGGCGGTCGGGCCGCGCCTGGGGCTCGAGCCGGCCGAGACCGACACGGCGGCCTGGCTTGTCGAGAACCATCTTCTGATGTCCACCGTGGCGCAGAGCCGCGACCTGTCGGACCCGCGCACGATCGAGAGCTTCGCCAAGGTCGTGCAGACCATGGAGCGGCTCAAGCTCCTCCTGCTCCTCACCATCGCGGACATCCGCGCGGTCGGCCCCGGCGTGTGGACGGGCTGGAAGGGCGAGCTGCTGCGCACGCTCTATCACGAGACGGAGATCCTGCTGGGCGGGGGCGCGCCCGACATCGCCCGCATGGACCGCGTCCGCGCCGCGCAAGGACGCCTCGCCGAGGCCCTCGCCGACTGGAGCCCCGCCGAGATCGCCGCCTACGCGGCGCGCCATTACCCCGCCTATTGGCTGAAGGTCGACCTGCCCCATCAGGTCAAGCACGCCCGGTTCATGCGGGCCGCCGGGGAGGCCGGGCGCACCGTGTCGACGGCGGTCGAGACCGACGGCTTCCGCGGCGTCACGCAGCTCACCGTGCTCTCGCCCGACCATCCGCGCCTGCTCGCCATCATCACGGGGGCCTGCGCGGCCGCGGGCGGCAACATCGTCGACGCCCAGATCTTCACGACCGCCGACGGCTACGCCCTCGACACCATCTTCCTGTCCCGGGCCTTCGAGCGCGACGAGGACGAGTTGCGGCGCGCCGAGCGGGTCGCCGGCGCGATCGAGCGCGCCCTCAAGGGCGAGGTGCGCATCGCGGACCTCGTGGCCGGCCGGCGCCAGGATCCGGGCCGCTCGCGCCCCTTCGAGGTGGCCCCGGACGTGGTCATCGACAACGCCGTCTCCAGCCGCCACACCGTGATCGAGGTGTCGGGCCTCGACCGGCCGGGCCTGCTCTACGAC
>DASPJU010000601.1:0-3349 GCA_035628475.1 Salinarimonas sp.
GCCCTCCCCCGCAAGCGCGGGGGAGGGAGTATCGCGCCCCCTCCCCCGCGCTTGCGGGGGAGGGCCGGGGTGGGGGTCCGTCAGTCCGAACACCGACTCAAAAAATCCGTCCCGTGAACCCCGCCCAGGTGGTGTTCGCGAAGCCCCGCACGGCGCGCAGCGCCTCGCGCAGCCGGGCGCGCTCGGGCTTCGGCAGCGCCGCCGTGTCCACCAGGTTTCCCGGTGTCTCGCCCGCCGCGTGATCGGCGAGCTGCTGGCGCAGCACGGCGTCGAGCAGCGTGACGAAGGCGTTCGTCAGCCGCTCCGCCTCGCCGGCCGTCAGCGCCCCGGTCGCGGCGATGCCGGCGATGCGGCCCGGCGTGGACACCTCGAAGACGCCCTGCCGCAGCGCCAGCAGCCGCGCCGCCGCCACCAGCGGCATCAGCCCGTGCAGCTTCAGGTCGGTGCGCGTGCCCGGCCCCGCCTCGTCATCGGCGAAGCCGCCCCAGAAGGTCAGGCCCACGGAGAGCTGCGCGTTCTGCTGCGCCAGCGCGACGAGCAGCGCCGGCGTGGCCTCCAGCACCCCGTGCAGGTGCCGCCGCAGCGCCACCGCCGGCGCGGCATCGCCCCAGGCCGCGCGGAAATCGAAGGCGATGTCGGAGAAGAGCAGCGCCGCGCCCACGCGCCGCCGCGCCCAGTACCCGAACTGCGCGCGCCATTGCGGCAGCGTCTTCCGCCAGAGCGGGTTGCGCCCCATGACGCCCCCCTTGCAGAGTGGAAAGCCCGTCGCGTCCAGCGCCGCGTTGTAGGCCTCGGCGAAAGGGATGAACCAGGAATCCACGGCGCCGGCATCGGCGTCCGCGTGGTCGCCCAGGATGAAGCCGTTGTCCTGGTCGGGCCGCAGCAGGCTCTCGCCGCGGCCCGCGCTGCCCATGACCAGCAGCGTGAAGGGCACGGGCGGCGGGCCATGCCCGGCGAGAACCCGCTCCAGCACCAGGCGGTGCAGGTCCAGGTTGATCTCGCTCACCAGCCCCACGACCTCGGCCGCCGGCAGGCCCTCCGCCAGCAGCGTCGCGGCGAGCCCGGCCTGGGCGCGCTTCACGGCCACCTCGTCCCCGGCCAGCGCATCGAGATGCGCGAGCAGGTTGCCCGAGGCCGCCGTCATCGCCTCCACGATCGAGAGCATCCCGGTGCAGGCGCCCGCCTCGTCCACCACGGGCAGGAAGCGGAAGCCCCGCGTGCGCATCAGCGCCACCGCGCGCCAGAGCCCCTCCCCGGCCGCGCAGGTCGCGACCGGCGCGGTCATGGCGGCGGAGACCGGCGCCTCGGGGGGCAGGCGGAAGGCGACGCGGCGGGCGATGTCGGCCTCGGTCAGGATGCCGAGCGGCCGACGGTCCGCGCCGGCGACGAGGATGGCGGCGACGCCCTCCCGCTCCATCGTGGCGACCGCCTCGCGCAGCGGCGCCCCGGGCGGCAGCAGGCGCGGCGGCAGGGCGGCGGCCGAGGCGACGGGCCGTGTCAGCGCGGCGGCGGGGGAGGGCTGCAGCACGGCGGCATCATGTCGCGGCGTCGAGCCGCACGGAAGCGTGCCCGCCGCCTGGGCCGCGTGTTTGCGCTCTGTCATGGCCGGCGCGGGCCTCGGGTTCTAGCCAGACCCTCGACACCGTTCGGAGCAGACATCCCCATGTCCCATGACCCCGGCGCCGAGTGGCGCATCAGCGAGACCGAGTACCCGGCCTCCGGCGCCGTGGCCGACCGGCTGCGCTTCCTGGTCCGCTACGCCATCCTCGCCCCCTCCGGCCACAACACGCAGCCGTGGCTGTTCCGCATCGCCGGCGACCGGCTCGAGGTGATCGCCGACCGCACCCGCGCCCTGCCCGTGGTGGACCCGCATGACCGGGCGCTGGTGATCTCCTGCGGGGCGGCCATCGGGGTGCTGCGGGCCGCGCTCCGGCATTTCGGGCATTCCGGCGAGATCGAGTGGCTGCCCGGCGGGGATGATCCGGACCTGCTGGCGCGGGTCGGCCTCGGTTCCCCTAACCAGCCCGACGCCGCCGAGGAGGCGCGCTTCCAGGCGATCACCCGGCGGCGCTCCACGCGGCTCGCCTTCGCCGACGAACCCCTGCCCCCAGGCCTGGCGGAGGAATTGCTCGCCCTGGCCGGGGCGGACGGGACGGAGCTCGCCCTCCTCACCGAACCGGACCGCAAGGCCGCGGTCGCCGCGCTCGTCGCCGAGGGCGACCGGGCGCAATTCGCCGACCCCGCCTTCCGGCGGGAGCTGGCCGCCTGGGTGCATTCGCGCCGGGCCGCCTCGCGCGACGGCATGTCGGGCGCGGCCTTCGGCATGCCCGACATCCTCTCGGGCGTCGGCGGGCTGGTGATCCGGACCTTCGACATGGGGGCCGGCATCGGCGCGAAGGACGAGCAGATCGCCACCCGCTCGCCGGCCCTCCTGGCTGTGGCGACGCCGGGCGATACGGCGCGGGACTGGCTGGCGGCCGGGATCGCGCATGTGACCCTGCTGCTCGAGGCCACGGCGCGCGGGCTGACTGCGGCCTATGTCAACCAGCCGGTCGAGGTGGAGCCGTTGCGGCCGCGCCTGCGGGAGGTGGCCGGCGTCGCGGGCCTTCCGCAGCTGCTGCTCCGCATCGGGCGCGGGCCAGGGATCACGCCCGCGGTCCGCCGCCCGCCGGAGGAGGTCATCCTGGCCTGAGCAGGACGGGCCGGAGCCCGCCTGTGCGCCAGGCACAAAAAAACGCCGGGGGATCGCTCCCCCGGCGCCGTCAGGCCCATGCGGGCGCGGCCGTCAGCGGACGTCGTCGGCGTAGATGTCGCGGTCCTTCGTCTCGGGGACGAAGAACAGGCCGATCACCACGGTCATCAGCGCGATGACGATCGGGTACCAGAGGCCGTAGTACACGTCGCCCGTCTGCGCGATCATGGCGAAGGCGGTGGCCGGCATCAGCCCGCCGAACCAGCCATTGCCGATGTGGTAGGGCAGCGACATCGAGGTGTAGCGGATCCGCGCGGGGAACAGCTCGACCAGCGTCGCCGCCATCGGTCCGTAGATCATCGCGGTGAAAAGCTGCGTCAGCACGATCACAAGGATGACGGTCCACCTGTCGACCTGCGCGGTGTCGGCGGCCGGCGGATAACCCGCTGCAGCGAGCGCTGCGCCGACCTCGGCCTGGTAGGCCGCGATCGCCGCAGCCCTTTCGGCGTCCGGCAGCTGGGCGGGATCGGGCGCCGTGAAGGTCTGCCCCCCGACAGAAACGGTCGCAACAGATCCCGGCGGCAGGCTTTCGGTCGTGTAGCTGACGCCGGCTCGCGCAAGGTGCGCCTTCACGATGTCGCAGGACTTCGAATCGAA
>DASPJU010000602.1:0-5321 GCA_035628475.1 Salinarimonas sp.
GACGACAGTGTCGGCCCCGCGATCCCCGGAGTCGAGATCCGCGTCGTGGACCCGGAGGGGCGCGAGGTCACGCCCGGCGTCGTCGGCACGCTCCAGGTGCGCGGGCCCACCGTCATGCTGGGCTACTACCGCAACCCGGCCGCCACCGACGCGGTGCTCTCCCCCGACGGCTGGCTCGACACGGGCGACCTCGCCCGGCACGATGCCGACGGCGCGCTGTTCATCGTCGGGCGCGCCAAGGAGCTCATCATCCGCTCGGGCTTCAACGTCTATCCGGAGGAGGTCGAGGCGGTGATCGGCGCCCATCCGGACGTGACGCTGTGCGCGGTCGTGGGCCGGCGCGCCGCGGAGGGCAACGAGGAGGTGGTGGCCTTCGTGCAGACGCGCCCGGGCGCGGACTTCGACGAGGGCACGCTGCAGGCCTGGTGCGAGGAGCGGCTCGCCCCCTACAAGCGTCCGGCCCGCATCGTGCGGCTCGAGGCGCTGCCCGCCTCCTCCACCGGCAAGGTCCAGAAGGCTCCCCTGCGCGAGCGCGCGGCGGCGATCGGAGCGGGCGCATGAGCGACGAGATCGCCAAGGCCGAGGCGCGCGGCGACATGATGGCCGAGGAGCTGGCCTATCGCCGGCTCCCCCGCGCGATCGAGATCCCCTTCGCGATCGTCACGGTGGCCGGCATCGCCCTGGTGCTGAACCAGATGGCGAACCTGCAGCTCTTCGCCGGGATCACCATCCTCGAGAACCGCTACCTCTTCCTGCTCGCGGCCTTCTTCCTCGGCCTCGTCTTCCTCGCCTATCCGGCGCGGCCCGCGCGCATGCGCCACGTCCCCTCCCCGCTCGACTGGCTGCTCCTCACTCTGAGCGTCGCCGTGCCGGTCTGGTTCGCAGTCAACGCGGAGCGGGCCCTCACCGGCGGATGGGAATACGCGGCGCCCGTCCAGGCGCAGGTCATGGCGGCCGTCCTGATCCTCCTCATCGTCGAGGCGACCCGCCGGGCCGGCGGCCTGGTGCTTGCGGGCGTCGTGGCGGCGATCGCGCTCTATCCCGTGGTCGCGGACGTGATGCCGGGTCCGGTGCGAGGCCTCGCCCAGCCGCTCTCCACGACGGTCACGAACCACATCCTCTCCAACGAGAGCGCCTTCGGGATCCCGATGCGCGCTTTCGGCGAGCTCGTGGTCGGCTTCATCGTTTTCGGGGTCGCGCTCAACTACACGGGCGGCGGCAAGTTCTTCAACGATCTCGCCTTCGCCATGGTTGGCCGCTTCCGCGGCGGCGCCGCGCAGGTGGGCGTGATCTCGTCCGGCCTGCAGGGGTCGATCTCCGGATCGGTGATCTCCAACGTGATCTCGTCGGGCGTCGTCACGATTCCCGCCATGATGCGCACGGGGTTCGACCGCCGCTACGCCGCGGGCGTCGAGGCCGTGGCCTCCACGGGCGGCGTGCTGATGCCCCCCGTCATGGGCTCGACCGCCTTCGTCATGGCGGGCTTCCTGGGCACGCCCTACGCCAACATCGCGATCGCGGCCGCGATTCCCGCGCTCCTGTTCTATTTCGGGCTCGCGATCCAGATCGACGCCTACGCCGCGCGCAAGGGGCTCAAGGGCCTGCCCCAGGACGAGCTGCCGAGCCTCGGGCGCACCCTCAAGGAGGGCTGGACCTACATCGTGGTCTTCGCGGTGCTGGTCTGGTTCCTTCTCGCCGAGAGCGACGAGGCGCTCGCGCCGTTCTATGCCACGGGCGTGCTCTTCATGGTCAACCAGCTCGACCCTCGCCACCGCTTCACGCCCGCGAAGCTCCTCGCCTTCCTCACCGCCTGCGGCCGCTCGCTCGCCGAGCTCACCGCGATCCTTCTCGGGGTCGGGCTCATCGTCGGCGCCTTCTCGGTCACGGGGCTCGCCGGCACGCTCGCCAACGACCTCGTCTTCCTTGCCGGCAACAAGACCCTGGCGCTGCTGGTCATGGGAGCGCTGACGAGCTTCGTCTTCGGCATGGGGATGACCGCCACCGCCTGCTACATCTTCCTCGCCATCACGCTGGCGCCCGCGCTCACCAAGGCCGGCCTCGACCCGATGGCCGTGCACCTCTTCATCTTCTACTGGGGCATGGTCTCCTTCATCACCCCGCCCGTGGCGCTGGGCTCGTTCGCGGCCGCCACGATCGCGCGGGCGAACCCCTTCCATGTCGGGATGATCTCGATGCGCCTGGGCGCGGTGATCTACTTCGTGCCCTTCATCTTCGTGCTCAACCCGGCGCTCATCCTCAAGGGCACGCCGGTCGAGATCGCGGAGGCGGTCGCGACCGCGATGGCCGGCATCGTCCTCATGGCCGCCGCGCTCCAGGGCTACCTCATCGGCATCGGGCGGATCGCGGACGGGATGGCGGGCTGGGCCCTGCGCGGGGCGCTCGCCTTCGCGGGCCTGTGCATCGCGCTTCCTAACGACGAGATCTTCGGCCTGAGCCACGGCCATTGGCAGCTCGTGGCGCTCGGCGCCGCGATCGCCGGTGCCGCGGCGCTCCTCATCCGCCGCATGGGCGCCCGACCGGCGCCCGTGCCGATCACCTGACCCGCAACGACACTCACGGAGGAACGTCCATGACCGATCTCACCCGCCGCGGCGCACTGGGGCTGATGGCCGGCGCCGCGCTCCTGCCGGGTCGCACCTTCGCGCAAGGGGCGAGCGGCCTGCCCGAGACGATCTCCTGGACCGCCTATGACGTGGGCTCGGGAAGCTACAACCAGGGCGTCGCGATCGGTAACGCCATCAAGTCGAAGCTCGGGGCGAACCTGCGCCTGCTGCCCGGCCGCAACGACGTGGCCCGCCTCGTGCCGCTCAAGCAGAACCAGGCCATGTTCTCGGCCAACGGCGTGGCCGGCGCCTATTTCGCGCAGGAGGGCATGTTCGACTTCGCGGCCAAGGAATGGGGCCCGCAGCCCGTGCGCGCCATCCTCATGAACAACGGCGACGCGCTGCTCTCCCTCGTCACCGCCAGGGACGCCAACATCCGCACCTACGCGGACCTGAAGGGCAAGCGCGTCGCCTGGGTCCACGCCGCCGACTCGCTCAACATCGGCACCGAGGCGTGCATGGCCTTCGGCGGGGTCACGTGGGCCGACGTCCAGAAGGTGGAATTCCCCGGCTTCGGCGCCTCGATGCAGGCGCTCATCGCGGGCCGCGTCGACGCCGCCTTCGCGTCGTCGATCTCGGGCCCGCTCTATCAGCTCGAATCCTCGCCTCGCGGCATTCACTTCCCGGCCATGCCCCATGGCGACAAGGAGGGCTGGGCCCGGCTGCACAAGAAGGCGCCCTACTTCGTGCGGGCCATGGGCCGGGAGGGCGCGGGCATCACCGCCGACAAGCCCGTGGAGGCCGGCTCCTATCCGTTCCCGATCCTGATGACCCTCGGCGGCGTCGGCGATCCCGCCGCCTACGCCATGACGAAGGCCCTGGTCGAGCTCTTCCCCGAGTACAAGGACGCGGCGCCCGGCAATACGGGCTGGGACCTCAAGCGCCAGGAGTTCTCCTGGGTCGTGCCCTACCACGATGGCGCTATCCGCTACCTCAAGGAGATCAAGGCCTGGACCGACGCCCACGAGGCCAACAACCAGATGCTGATCAAGCGCCAGGGCGTGCTGGCCGAGGCCTGGAAGAAGTTCGCCCCCTCGGCTCCGGGCGACGAGGCCGCCTTGCGCGCCGCCTGGACCAAGACCCGCGCCGAATCCCTCCAGGCCGCCGGGATGGAGCCGGTCTGGAGCTGAGGCTCCCTCCTTCCCGCGGTCGCCGGGCTTGACCCGGCGGGCCGGACTCGCGCCGTCTCCTGATGGCCGGCTCGCGTCCGACCATGACAAGGGTGGGGGCTGTGGCGTACATCCTCCCCCGTCGCGTCACCCTCACCCGGCCCCTCTCCCGTTCGGGAGAGGGGAGGAGCCCCGATGCCCACGCCCTTACCCATCTTCGACGGCCACAACGACCTGCTCCTGCGCCTCTACCGCAAGGACCCCTCCGACGCGGCGCGGGTGCTGCTGGAGGGCGACGGCTCCGGGCACCTCGACCTGCCCCGCATGCGCCGCGGCGGCTTCGTGGGCGGGCTCTTCGCGATCTTCGTCCCCGATCCGGAGGACGATCCCCACGCCGACGACCAAATGGTCAAGCCGAGCTACGACCTGCCGCTCCCGGCCCCGCTGGGCCAAGCCTACGCCCTCGGCGCGACCCTGCACATGGCGGCGATCCTGCTGCAGGCGGAACGCCGGTCCGGAGGCGCGATCCGCCTGTGCCGCACGGGCGCCGACCTCGACGCGGCGCGGAGCGAGGGCGCCGTCGCGGCCGTGCTGCACATCGAGGGCGCGGAGGCGATCGGCCCGGACCTGCACGCCCTCGACGTCCTGCACGCGGCCGGCCTGCGCTCGCTCGGACCCGTCTGGAGCCGGCCCAACATCTTCGGTCACGGGGTGCCCTTCCGATTCCCCTCGACAGGCGACATCGGCGGCGGGCTCACGGAGCGCGGACGCGCGCTCGTGCGCCGGTGCAACGAGCTGCGGATCGTCGTCGACCTGTCCCATCTCACGGAACGCGGGTTCTGGGACGTGGCGCGCCTCTCCGACGCGCCCCTCGTGGCGACCCATTCCAACGCCCATGCGGTCTGCCCCCATTCGCGCAACCTCACCGACCGCCAGCTCGACGCCATCGCGGAGTCCGGGGGCATGGTCGGGGTCAATTTCGCCACGAGCTTCATCCGCCCGGACGGGCGCAAGGACGCCAAGACGCCGCTCGAGGACCTTCTGCGCCATGTCGATCACCTGATCGACCGCCTCGGAATCGCGGGCGTCGGGCTCGGGTCCGACTTCGACGGCGCGACCGTCCCGCAGGCCATCGGCGACGTCGCGGGCTTGCCCCGCCTCGTCGACGCCATGCGCCGCCACGGCTACGACGAGGAGACGCTGCGCAAGCTCCTCCACGACAACTGGATCTCGCTCCTCAAGCGCAGCTGGGGCTGATCCGCGCCCATGCCGCCCATGCGCAAGAAGGGGGATCTGCCCACCAAGACCTGCGCGGCGTGCGGGAAGCCCTTCGCCTGGCGCAAGAAATGGGAACGGGTCTGGGCGGAGGTGCGCTACTGCTCCGACCGCTGCCGGGGGGAGGCGAAGCGGGCCGGGAAGGGCTGAGCCCAAGGACGACGACGGCTGCAAACGAAAACGGGGAGGCTTTCGCCTCCCCGTGAACCGTGCCGTGCCGGCCCGGAGCGATCAGCGCTTCGAGAACTGGAACGAGCGGCGGGCCTTCTTGCGGCCGTACTTCTTGCGCTCGACCACGCGCGGGTCGCGCGTC
>DASPJU010000603.1:0-3097 GCA_035628475.1 Salinarimonas sp.
TGCTGGAGCCCGACTGCGCGCGGCTCGCCGGGGCTTATGGCGCAGGCGGGGCGGCGGGTCCAGGGGGGCGCGCCTTGACGCGTTCTGGGCGCAGTCGCATCCTTGCCGCAATGGGAGGTCGCGCCATGACCATCGTGATCAAGGTCGACGACATGGATCAGCAGCTCGCGGAGCTCGTCCGCAGGGTCGAGGCCGGCGAGGTGGTCGTCATCGAGCGCGACGATCGCCCGATCGCGCGGGTCGTGCCGGCCGACGGGCGCGGCGATGTTAAGGCCGCGATCGAGCAAATCCGGGCCGCGCGCGCCACGCGCAAGCCGGTGACACTCGAAGAGATCATCGCTTGGAAGAACGAGGGGCGTGCTTGAGGCGATGACCTTCGTTCTCGACGCTTCGGTTGCGGTCAGCTGGTCCTTGCCGGATGAGAAGGGCGAGGCCACCGACGCCATGATGGAGCAATTGAACGCCAGCGAGGCTCGTGTCCCGGCCCTGTTCTGGTACGAGGTCCACAACGTCCTCCTCGTTGCGGAACGACGTGGGCGCCTGGCGAAGCGGATACCGCGCTCGCCGAACTCCGGGCGCTGCCGATCCAGGAGGCCTCCCCGTCGTCCGACAGCGCTATCCTGGATCTCGCAAGACGACATGCGCTGACGTCGTACGATGCGGCCTATCTGGCGCTCGCCCTCAACGAGGGCGTTCCACTCGCGACGCGCGACCGGCCCCTTGCGGCAGCGGCCGCGCGCGAGGGCGTCATCGTCATGCGAAGCTAGCCACGTGCCCCCCGCATCGCCGCCAGCGCCTCCGCCGGGTCGATGCGCCCGTCATAGAGGGCCCGCCCCGTGATCGCCCCGGCGAGCCGCGCGCAGTCGGGCTCCAGCAGCCGCTCGATATCCGCCATCGAGGCCAAGCCCCCCGAGGCGATGACGGGGATCGACACGGCGTTCGCGAGCGCCAGGGTCATCGGGATGTTGAGCCCTTTCAGGATCCCGTCACGGGCGATGTCGGTGTAGACGATGGCGGCGACGCCCGCGTCCTCGAAGCGGCGGCCGAGCTCGTCCGCCGTGAGGGTCGAGCTCTGGGCCCAGCCCTCCACCGCGACGCGCCCGTCCTTGGCGTCGATGCCCACGGCCACCCGGCCCGGATGGCGCCGGGCCGCCTCGCGCACGAAGTCGGGATCGCGCACGGCGGCGGTGCCGATGATCACCCGGGCGATCCCCTTCTCGAGCCAGCCCTCGAGGGTGCGCATGTCGCGCACGCCGCCGCCGAGCTGCACCGGGATCGAGACGGCCTCCAGGATCGCGTCCACGGCGGCCGCGTTCATGGGCCGGCCCGCGAAGGCGCCGTCGAGGTCGACGACGTGCAGCCAGTCGAAGCCCTGCGCCGCGAAGGCGGCCCCCTGCGCCGCCGGGTCGTCGCTGAACACGGTCGCCTGGTCCATGTCCCCCTGGCGCAGGCGCACGCACTGGCCGTCCTTGAGGTCGATGGCGGGAAAGAGGATCATCGGACAATCCGGGATAGGGGCGTTCGCCCCGCGAAACGGAACGGGAAGCGGCTCGCGCGACTTACGGGCGCCATGCCAGGAAGTTGCGGATCAGCGCCAGTCCGAGCGCTTGGCTCTTCTCGGGGTGGAACTGGGCGCCGGCCATGTTGTCGCGCGCCACCACAGCGGTGACCGGGCCGCCGTAATCGCTCACCGCGACCACGTGGTCCGCCCCGCTCGCGTCGAGGGCGTAGGAGTGGACGAAATAGGCGTGCAGGCCCGCCGGCCCCAGGGCGATGCCGTCGAGCAGGGGGTGCTCGCGCTGGAGGTGGAGCACGTTCCAGCCCATATGGGGGATCTTCAGGGCCGCGTCCGCCGGCTGGATGCGGCGCACGTCGCCCGGGATCCAGCCGAGCCCCGGCGTCACCCCGTGCTCGAGGCCGCGGCTCGCCATGAGCTGCATGCCGACGCAGATCCCCAGGAACGGCTTGCCGCGCCCGCGCACCGCCTCCGTCAGGGCCTCCACGAGCCCCGGCACCGCGTCGAGGCCCGTCCGGCAATCCGCGAAGGCGCCTACGCCCGGCAGCACGATGCGCTCGGCGGCCCGCACCGCGTCGGGATCGCCGGTGACGGCCACGGGAACGTCGAGCCCCGCCTCCCGGGCGGCGCGCTCGAACGCCTTGGCGGCGGAGTGGAGGTTGCCCGAGCCGTAATCGATGATCGCGACGCTCACCGGCGGGGCTCCGCCTGCGGGAACAGGCCGATGATCCCGCCCGGCTCGCCCGCGAGCGGGCGCACCAGCGAACCCGGGACGGGAGCGGCGAGGGCGGGCGGGCGGCGCTCCAGCCAGCGGCGGAACGCCTTGGTCTCCGCCTCGTCGAGGTCGTCGGCCATCACGGCGTCGACCGCCGGCCGGCCGCGCCGCGCCAGGGTCCAGCGCTGAAGGGCCGAGGCCTCCAGGCCGACGAGCAGCGACAGCAGGACCTGGACCGCCAGGGCGGCGGTGGGATGGAGCCCCGCGGCCTGCATCGCGGCCTGGACCAGCACGAAGCCCGCGAGAACCGCGAGACCGGCGAGCCAGAGCCGATGCCAGAAGAACCACAGCGCGCTGAAGACGAAGGCGCCCCAGGAGAAGGCGTCGCGCACCAGGACCGCCCGGTCGAGCCCCTCGGGCTCGCCGATCGCCGCGTCGCTCGGGACGTGCAGGGTATAGGCGTTCACGCGCCGCCCTCCCCCAGCGTGCCCTTCGTGGAGGGCACGCGATCGCCCTCGCGGGGATCGACCGCGGCGGCCCGGCGCAACGCCCGCGCCAGGCCCTTGAAGCAGCTCTCGGCGATGTGGTGGCTGTTCTCGCCGTAGAGGGTCTCCACGTGGAGGGTGATCCCCCCGTTCATGGCGAAGGCCTGGAACCACTCGCGGAAGAGCTGGGTGTCCATCTCGCCGACCTTTGGCGTCGTGAATTCGACCTTCCACACCAGGAACGGCCGCCCCGAAACATCGAGCGCCACGCGCGTCAGCGTCCCATCCATCGGTAGGTCGGCGCTGGCGTAGCGGCGGATGCCCGCCTTGTCCCCGAGCGCCTGCCGGATCGCTTGTCCGAGCGCGATCCCCACATCCTCG
>DASPJU010000604.1:0-3184 GCA_035628475.1 Salinarimonas sp.
TGGACGAAGATGACGCCGTTCAGCCCCTCCATGAAGGGGATCTTGATCCCGAGCCAGTCGTCCAGAAGCAGGTTGACGGTGCCGTTGCGCCCGAACAGGAGCTGCATCGCCACCGCGCCCACGAAGGGCGGCATGATGAGGGGCAGGAAGCCCAGCGTCTGGATGATGGCGGAGCCGCGGAACGCGAAGCGGGTGGTGAGCGTCGCGAGCGGCAGCGCCAGCGCCGAGGCCCAGACCACCGACATGGCCGAGACGTAGACCGAATTCCAGAACGAGCGCACGAACAGGTCCGTGCGCGCGAAGTCGTAGAAGTTCACCAGGGTGAACCTGCCCGTCCCCTTCTCCGTGAACGCGACATAGGCCACGGTCGCCACGGGGAGGACGAGGAAGAGGAGCAGGAAAAGCGCGATGCCGGCCACCAGCGCCAGCTGGCCCGGCGTGGCGATGCGGCGCGAGGGGCTCAAGGCCAGGCCGGCCGGCATGGGCGTCTCCTGCGGGGATGGGCGGCGCGCGCCGCCCAGGTTGCTGTCAGCGGGCGGCTTTCAGCGCCTCGTCGGCCTTGGCCTTGGCCTGCGCGTAGCGCTCCTTGGCGAAGACCGCCCATTGCTGCTCCACCTCGGCTTGGCGCGCGCCTTTCTGGGCGCCGCCCGCGAAGGCGGCGCGCAGCTCAGGCGACGCCGCCTGCGCCTCGCTCACCGGCATGGCGGCGATGAGGTCGCGCGCTTCCATGGCGAGCGCCCGCGCCTTCGGGTTGTCCTTCTTGGCCAGAGCCGCGTCGACCTCGTGCAGGGTCTTGGTCACGGCTTTGAGGTCGTTGAGCTGGAAGGAGATGAGCTGGTCGAACAGCGTGTCGACCACCGCCGTGCGAGCCTCCGACGTGTCCACGTCGAAGGTGATCATCTTCTGGAACTGCGGGTCCTTGAACGGGTTCGGGTAGCCCGCCGGCGCCTTGGCGTAGACCGTCGGGTTCACGGGAAGGCGGCGGATGGTGGGCTCGAGGAGCACCTCCTGGCCGGCCGTCGAGAGGATGAACTCCACGAAGGCCTCCGCGCCCGCCTTATTGGGGGCGTTCGCCACGATGCCCACGTTGGCCGGCACCACCGTCGTGACCGTGGGATAGACGAACTTCACGGGAAAGCCCGCCCCTTGCGCCGAGAAGGCGAAGAAGTCGATCACGATCCCGACGCCCACCTGGCCCGAATTGACCGCGTCGGGCACCCCGAAGGAGCGCTCGGTGATCTGGGCGAAGTTGCCGGCCATCTCCTTGATGGTGCGCCAGCCCTTCTCCCAGCCCTCGCCCTGGAGGATCGTCTCGAGGGTAAGGTGCGTGGTGCCCGAGCGCGCCGGCGAGGCGATCGCGACGTGGTCGTAGAACGCGGGCTTGGCGAGGTCCGCCCAGTCCTTGGGCTCCGGCAGCTTGTTGGCGCGGGCATAGCGCTCGTTCCACATGATGCCGTACCCCGACGCCGCAAAGCCCGCATAGAAGCCGTCGCGGTCGTTGATGGGGTAGGAGCCCACCTTCTCGGGGATGCCGGCGGCCTTCGGCTGGTACTTCTGCAGGAGGCCCTTGGACTTGAGCACCTCGAAGGCGTCGGGCGCCGAGGCCCAGAACAGGTCGGCCTGATTGTTCCCCTTGGTCTCCTCGATGAACTTCACGCCCGCATTGGTGTTGCGGTTCTGGATCTCCAGCGTGAGGCCTGGATTGGCCCGCTCGAAGGCCTTCTTGAACGGGTCGGTCACGTCCTTCGAGAACGAGGTCACCACCGTGACCTTGCTGGAAGGCGCTTGCGCCACCGCGGCGCCCGCGGTCAGCGCGAGAAGGGCCCCCGTGAGGGCGCCCAGGATCCTGCTCATGGTTGGTCCTCCCTTGTGTTCCCGCCGGCCGGCTCGCCGGCCGGTCCGTGCTCCACGAGGCGCCGCACCAGCGGGTCCTCGAAATCCGCGACCACGTGGTGGGCGCCCGCCGCGATAAGGGTCGCGGGCGCCTGGCTCGTGGCGATGCCCACAGTGACGAGACCCGCGCCCCGGGCGGAGCGCACGCCTGCGACCGAGTCCTCGAAGGCGAGCGCCTCCCCGGGCGCGACGCCCAGCCGCTCGACTGCGACGGCGTAGGGCAAGGGGTCGGGCTTGGGCCGCGCCACCTCCTCGCCCAGCACCCGCACCGCGAAACGATCGGACAGGTCCAGGGCCGCTAGCATATGCTCGGCATTGGCCCGCGGGGCGTTGGTGACGAGGGCCACGGGCAGGCCGCGCGCGTCCGCCAGCGCCAGGAGCGCCGTCAGGCCCGGCACCGGGTCGAGGCGGGTCGCGATCTCCCGGAACAGGCGCTCCTTGTCGTCGGCGAAGCGCTCGTGCATGGCGATCGTCTCGTGCGGGAACAGCGAGAGGGCGATCGCCGCGTTCGTGCGCCCGGATACCTCGTCGCGGTAGCGCTCCTCGTCCATCGCGATGCCGTGGGGCGCCAGCGCCGCCTGGAAGGCACGCAGATGGATGGGGTCGCTGTCGGTCAGCGTCCCGTCCATGTCGAAGACCAGCGCCCGGATCGCCATGGCTCAAGCCCCCCGCACCGCGAAGACGCCGCGCTCGCCGAGCCGGATGCCCACGGCCTCGCCGGGCTGGCGCAGGCGCGCGGCCTCCGGGGCCACGGCGAAGAGGCGGCCCACCGGCGTGTCGAGATTGTACTCGGCATGCGCCCCCATATAGGTCGCGGTCGCGACGGTGCCGGCGAGCACGCCTGACGCGCCGGCCTCCGTGAGCTGGATCGCCTCCGGGCGGATCACCACGTCGACCTCGCCCTCGGCGAGGCCCCGATGGGGCAGGCGGATCGCGAGGTCGCCCAGGCGCACCGTGCCCTCCTCGGGGGCGGCGTCGACGAGGCGGCCCTTCACGTGGTTGGCCTCGCCCATGAAGGTGGCCACGAACACGTTCTGCGGCGCCTCGTAGAGCTCGCGCGGGGTGCCGGCCTGGGCGATCTCGGCGTTGCGCATCACCACGATCATGTCCGAGACCGCCAGCGCCTCGCTCTGGTCGTGGGTGACGTAGACCACCGTGACGCCGAGCCGCCGCTGCAGGGCGCGGATCTCCTCGCGCATCGTGCGGCGCAGGCGCGCGTCGAGATTGGACAGCGGCTCGTCGAAGAGCAGCACGTCGGGCTCCAGCACGAGGGCGCGTGCGACCGCGACCC
>DASPJU010000605.1:0-4101 GCA_035628475.1 Salinarimonas sp.
CAGACCCAAGGAACGGGTCAGCCACGACATCGCCCCGGTGCGTCAGATCAGCGAGCGCATCCTCCAGCATCGCAACCGGCTTCACCGTCGGGTGCTCCTTCAGCCCAGCTCTGGCATCCGAGCCAAGGCTCGAGGCGCCCGCATAGGACCACACGTTCGAGCGCCACCGTCCCTTGCGACCCAGCTCGACGTTGTTGACGTGCGCCTCCTCCCCCTTCTTGTACAAGGGCAGCAGCTCGTGCTGCGACCGGTACAGGCTGCCCATGCCAGCGTTGGTCTTGGACCACACCACCAGGTTCAGCGGCACGAGCCCAAGCCGACGTGAGGCCTCCTGCACCACGGGCAAGCCCCGCCAGTCGATGAACGTCCCCAGCACCCCGCCCTCAACCAGGTGCTCGAGCGCTGCCCTCATCCAGGCCTCGTTGAACGCCTCGAACTCCGCCTCGCTCATCTCGCTGCTCGCCATCGCGAACTCACGATGAGCCCCGCCCGTCACGTGCCCGCGGATCGGCACGTTGTAGGGCTCGTCCGTGAGAACAAGGCGTGCTCGCTCCTCTCCCATCAGTCTTGCCCAGACCGCCGGGTCACGAGCATCCCCGCAGATCAGGCGATGAGCGCCTAACCGGTACACATCACCTGGCCTGGCGCGGGGCTGTGCCGCCAGGTCTGGCGTGAGGGGGCCAGGCTCATGCGATGGTGGCTCATCCTCCAAGAGGATGCTGTCGATCTCGGCTCCGTCAAAGCCGGTGATCTCGAGATCGAGGTCCTCGATCAGGAGCTCCTGCAGCTCGACGCGCAGTGACCCGAGATCCCATGCACCACGCTCCCCCAGCCGGTTGAGTGCGAGGCGAAGCGCTCGCTTCTCTGCCGCGGTGAGATGCCCTGCCACGATGCAAGGCACCGCCTCGAGCCCAAGCACGCGGGCCGCTTCGAGCCGGACAGCGCCATCCAGCACCGTCCCGGTCTCGTCAATGAGGATGGGTGCGCAAAACCCAAGCGATCCGATCGAGGCTGCCACGCGATGCACGTGCTCTTGCCGGAGCTGGCGGACGTTGCGCGCGGGACTCGCCAGGCTGCTGGGTGCGCGCTGCACGAGGTCGAGCGCAGGCACCAAGTCGTTGCGCCGGTGAGTTGGCAGGGGCGTGGACTTCATACTGTTGCGGCGCTGGCGCGCTTTCGCCTTGAGCGCCTCCTTCAGCGGGGATACGGGCGCGCAAGTCGTTCGCGATGAACGGGGCATCGTTCTGGCTTTCGGGTCAGTGGGCCGAGCTCGCTCGGCCGTGGCGTGGCTGTGGGCGTCTGGGCACGAGCTCAGAGGCCCTGCAGCGATGCGATGAGGCGCTCCTGATGCAGCCGTATCGCTTCGAGGATCTCGTCAGGTCTGATAACGGGACCATCCCTGCTCGGCGGCTTGGGGCCGTCGAACAGCTCGTGGAGCATGTAGGCGAGCTCGCGCACTCGCCCGATGAACCAGTGGGGAAGCGACTGACCGGGTGTCCAACCCTCCGGCCGAGGATAGTAGAAGGTCCCGTTGCGCCAGCCGCTCGTGTTGTGGAGCGGCGCCTGCTGGTACTGAGCTGCGAAGTGCACCGCACCCATGGACACGAGCAGATCGCGCAGCTGCTCCTTGCTCTCCTGCTCGGGATGCAGGGGCTCGCCTGCGCATCGGGTCACGACCCGGCCCGATGAGAGCGTCCACAGTTCATCACGCGTGGCAATGGCGGGCAGAACGAGACGCGGCCAACCGCCGTGCGCCAGGAGATGGGCTGTGAGGTCGTCATGGTGGACACGCTGCATCACCAGCGCGATTGCGCCGGCGCTCCTGCTGTTCAGCCGCGCCGTGACCTCCGCGTCGAACCAGGCCTGCACGGCCTTGCGCTTGCGTGCATCGAGTGCGTCGTTGGGTGAGATCGGATCGTCGATGATGATCAGGTCAGCCCCGCGTCCGATCAGCCGATCACCGACAACCGCGAACGTGATGCAACCTCCGGCCGAGGTGGTGATCGCGTGAGGGCGAGGCTGGGTGTCGAGATGCGGGAGAAGGCTCCTGCAGCGAGGAGCCCGCAGGAGCCGGAGCACACGGGCGCGCAGGTCAGTTCTGAGCTCACGCGAGCCCGCAACCACCATGATCTGCTGGTCCGGCCTGCGGCCAAGCGCGAAGACGGGCAGCGCGACCGAGGCGCAGTGCGACTTGAGGGCTCGAGGCGGCACATTGACGATCAGCCGTCGCGAGCTGCCCTGGACCAAGTTGGCCAGGGCGTCGCCCATGAGGTCGATGCTCCAGTGGTCCCGCAGGGCAACGCCATCGTGCAGTTCGCGGAAGGCGAAGCGCGCAAAGGAGGGCAGGTGCGAGCGGTAGAGGCGGGCGATCAGCTCAGGGCTGGCCATGGCCGTCCTCCCCCTGATCGGCCACCTCGTTCTCTGGCTTTGACGGCGCGCACTCCGCCAGGAGCTGCTGGATGACCAGCTCATCGCTCGGCATAGGCTGGAACGGCTGCGGCGGCGCCTCTCCCAGGAGGCGCTCGAGTAGCTGGATGTGCCGAACGTTACCTTTGACGGCTTCGTTCACGATGCGCATAGCAAGCGCCTCACGGGCCGACACCCGGGCCTTGCCATTGCGCGAGGATATCTCAAGGGGCTTCTCGAGCGCTTCCTCGAGAAGAGTCTTGAACGAGCGGCCACGACGAGGTCGCCCGCGAGGGTTGCCGGACTGGCCAGGCTTGAAGCGGGTGTGACGAGGCGGGCGGCCATAGCCAACGCGATCGTCGTCTTTGGAGTGAGACACGATATTCTCCCATGGAGCAGATCACCGGTGTCGACTGCCGGATGGCAGCGCAGGTCATCGGAGAGGGCGGCCGGCACGAACGGGTGCCGGTTAGCTCCATGGCGGTTGTCTCCTGTGGCAGCGGGTGCAGGCTGGCGGATTCACCGCTGCAGCGCCAGGGGGCCACTGACGGCGTCCACAGATGCGTGGCGGCCTGTTCTGGCGAAGGGCTATCCCTGTTCAACAGAAAGGGATCCCTGATGGGGGTGAGGCAATTCCCTGTTCTGTGGAGTAGGGAATTCAATCCGCAAGTGACTGAGAGACGGCCCTTCTTTGCTGCTCAAAGAGCGGCCTACCGCCCCGATTTCTCACGTTTTCCCTGGTAACAGGGAATGACACCCGGAGACCCGTTCACAGCTGACTGCCTGCACCACCAAGCATTCCGTTCCGAAGCGTCCAACCTCCCACGTCCGGGGGCTCGACATCCCGGCCGCGCAGCGGCGAGGCTTGGGCTCGCCGGGTGGAGCCCGCGCCGCCCGCGATTCGGGTCGCCGCTCCTCGCGCCCGGGCTTCCGCGCAGGAGCTGCGCGAACCCTGAGACGGGCATCGTCGTCGCGAGGTCGGACCCCGCCTCGGCGGTTCGGCGTCGCGCCAGGAGCGGCCACGTCGCGGTGGCGGACAGCGTGCATCCTTTCAGCCGCCGAGCGGAGGGCGCGAGCGGGGCGGCCCCCGGCCCGGCGCCGCCCGCAAGGGCTCACGTCGGCGGCGGGTTGCGGTCGGGGAAGGTTCGCCGCTGATGCCAATAGGGATAGATCGGCGCCACCGCGCTGGCCGCGTCCAGGCGCGCGATGTGCTCCGGGGTGAGGACGACGTCTGTCGCGGCGAGATTGTCCCGAAGCTGATCGGCGTTGCGCGCCCCGATCACCACGCTCGACACCGTGGGACGGGTCAGGAGCCAGGCGAGCGCGAGGCGCGCGACCGAGTGGCCGCTCTCCCGCGAGATCTCCTCCAGGACGTCGGTCACCGCGAAGAGCCGATCCTGGGGCACGTCCCAGCTCGCGTCCGTGGCCGCGCGACTGTCGGATGGGGCCTGCTTCCCGCGCCCGACCTTGCCGCCGAGCTTCGCGCCGGACAGCGGGCTCCACACCAGGGTGCCCACGTTCTGGTCGATGCCGAGCGGCATGAGCTCCCACTCGAACTCGCGGGCGACGAGCGAGTAATAGACCTGATGCGTCACCGGCCGGGGGAGGCCATGGCGATCGGCCAGGGCCAGCATCTTCATGAGGTGCCAGCCCGAATAGTTGGACACGCCGAAATAGCGGATTTTGCCGGCCCGC
>DASPJU010000606.1:0-4553 GCA_035628475.1 Salinarimonas sp.
AGGCGGGAGAGCGCCTGCCGACGGTCAACACGCTCGTCGACATCTACAACGCCGTGTCGCTCACCCACGTCCTCTGCTGCGGCGCCGACGACCTCGACCGCGTCGCGCCCCCGCTCGCCTTCCGCTTCGCGCGGGGAGGCGACACCTTCGTGGACATGGGCGCGGACGCCGGCGAGGACCCGAACGACCCGCCGAAGGAGGGCGAGGTGGTCTATGCGGACGCGCGCCACGTGCTCTGCCGGCGCTGGAACTGGCGCCAGGACGCCCGCACGGGCATCGACCCCGGGACGCGCCGCGCCGTGATCACGATCCAGGCCAACGGCCCGGGCGACCTCGACGCCGCGGTCGCGGATCTGACGCAACTCGTCGGGCATTATGCCGGGGGAGCCCTCCGGGTCGCCCTCGCCGATTCAGCGCGGCCGACCGTCGCCCTCTAGCCTGCAACCTCCAGCCCGCACCCTCTAGCCCGGAGCCCACCCCTTGCCGGACATCGCCCCCGCCGAGCGCATGGCCAGCCCCGAGGCCGCCGTCGACCGGCTCGTCGCCCTGCACGGGGCCGCCGTCGAGGCCCTGCGCGGGGCTCTCGAGCGCTTCATCGCGGGCGGCGCGCCGCCGACGCGGGAGGAGCGCGCGACCTTCCGCTATCCGGTGCTGCGGGTGATCTACCGCTCGGACGGGCCGCCGCCGGTGGTCAAGCGCGCTTTCGCCAAGTTCCAGGCGGCGGGGGTGTACGAGACCTCCATCACCCATCCGGAGCATTTCCGGGTCTATCTCCTGGAGCAGCTGCGCCCGCTGGTGGCCGATTACGGCGCCGCCGTCGAGGTGGGGGTCGGACGCCAGGAGATCCCCTATCCCTACGTTCTGGAGCGGGGCGACGAACTCGCCCGCGACGGGATGAGCTCGGCCGAGCTCGCGCTCCACTTCCCGACGCCCGCCCTCGCCGAGGTCGGCGACGAGGTGGCGGACGGCTTGTGGAGCGTGGCGCCGGGGGACCCCTATCCCCTGTCGCTGTTCGACGCCGTGCGGGTCGACTATTCCCTGCGCCGCCTCGTCCACTACACGGGCACGGACTGGCGCTCCATCCAGCCCTGGATCCTGCTCACCAACTACCACCGCTACGTCGACCAGTTCGTGCGCTGGGCCGTGGGGCAGCTCCAGGAGGAGGACGGCGCTTACGAGCGCCTCCTCCTGCCCGGCGGGATCGCCATCGAGCGGGGCACCGCGCCCGGCGACATCGACGCCCTGGTGGCGCAATCGCCCTGGCACCGATTCCAGATGCCGGGCTATCACCTGGTGCGCCGCGACGGGCAGGGGGTGAGCCTCGTCAATATCGGGGTCGGGCCGTCCAACGCGAAGAACATCACCGACCATCTGGCGGTGCTGCGGCCCCAGTGCTGGCTCATGATCGGTCATTGCGGGGGCCTGCGTCAATCGCAGACCATCGGCGACTACGTGCTGGCCCACGGCTACCTGCGCCAGGACCGCATCCTCGACGCCCTGGTGCCCCCCGACATCCCCATTCCCGCGCTCGCCGAGGTGCAGATCGCCCTGCAGCAGGCCGCCGCCATCACGACGGGCGAGACCGGCGAGAACCTCAAGCGCCGGCTTCGCACCGGCACCGTCGTCACCAACGACGACCGGAACTGGGAGCTGCGCTGGACTCAAGAAAGGCGCCGCTTCAACCTGTCGCGCGCCGTCGCCATCGACATGGAGAGCGGCACCATCGCGGCCCAGGGATTTCGCCTGCGCGTGCCCTACGGGACGCTGCTCTGCGTCTCCGACAAGCCGCTCCACGGCGAGATCAAGCTGCCGGGCGCGGCCAATGCCTTCTACGAGCGCGCGGTGGGCGAGCACCTCCTCATCGGCCTCGCCGCGGTCGACATCCTGCGCGGCCAGCGCACCTCGCTGCACTCGCGCAAGCTCAGGAGCTTCGACGAGCCGCCGTTCCGGTAGCATCGCTCTCCCGATGAGAGAGGGGCTGGGGGTGAGGGAGCATCACGCCGGGAAGCTCGCGTCACCACCTCTCTCGTCCTCGTCGTCGTCCCGAAGCGCGAGCGGAGCGAGCCTCGAAGGGCGCTCCAGGGATGTCCGGACGCATGTGGCAGCGTCCTGCGTGCCTCGAGGCTCGGCCTTCCGCTGAGCGCCTCGGCATGAGGGCGGGAGCGAGCTGGTCCGAGCGCGCCACCCTCACCCCTGCCCCTCTCCCACACGGGAGAGGGGTTCGCGCCGCGCCCAAAATCCCCTAACCTGCCCCCATGACCCCCATCGTCAGCGTGCAGCGCGAGGATTTCGACGTCGCGGCGGAGATCGAGGCGCTCACCCGCGGGCGGGGCGACGTGGGCGCCGTCGTGACCTTCTCAGGGATGTGCCGCGACGAGGGAGGGCGGCTCGCGGCGCTGGAGCTGGAGCACTATCCCGGCATGGCCGAGGCGGAGATCGGCCGCGTCGCGGGGGACGCCGCCCGCCGCTGGCCCCTCACGGGCCTCGTGGCGATCCACCGCTACGGGCGCATCCGCCCGGGCGAGAGCATCGTGCTGGTGGTGACGGCGTCGGCCCACCGCGACGCCGCCTTCGAGGCGGCCTCCTTCCTCATGGACTTCATGAAGACCCGCGCCCCGTTCTGGAAGCGCGAGCACCTGGCGGACGGCACCACGGGCCCCTGGGTCGAGGCCAAGGCCGCGGACGACGCGGCCGCCGAACGCTGGACCGGCTGAGCGGGCGATCCATGCGGGGGCGTTATGCCCCCCATCACGAAACGTGGTTTGGCGGGCGGGGGCGGGATGCATAAGGTGGCGCCCTGCCCCGGAGCCCCCTATGACCCGCGCCCGCGTCCCTCCCGAGGTCATCCTCATCAGCGGCCTGCTGATCGCGCTCATCACCACGGGCCCGCGGGTCTCGATGGGCCTGTTCCAGCTGCCCCTCACCGCCGAGACCGGCTGGGGCCGCGACGTGTTCGGCCTCGCCATCGCGCTCCAGAACCTGCTCTGGGGCTTAGGGCAGCCCTTCGCGGGGGCGGTGGCCGACCGCTTCGGGGCGGTGCGGGTCATGATGCTCGGGGCGGCGGTCTACGCGCTCGGCCTCGTCGTGATGGCGATGGCCCCGAACCAGGGCACCTTCCATCTCGGGGCCGGCATCCTCATCGGCCTGGGCCTGTCGGGCTGCTCGTTCAACATGGTGCTGGGCGCCTTCGGCAAGCTCCTGCCCGAGTCCTGGCGCCCGCTCGCCTTCGGGGCCGGCACGGCGGCGGGGTCCTTCGGCCAGTTCCTCTACCCGCCCGTGGCGAGCCTGCTCATCGGCGAGGTCGGCTGGCACCAGACGCTCCTGATCTTCTCCGTCGTGACGCTCCTCGTCATGCCGCTCGCGATCTATCTCGCCTCCCCGAAGGCGCCCGCGCCCGCCGGGCCGGTCCCCCGCCAGCAGACGATCGGCGAGGCGCTGGGCGAGGCGTTCCGGCACCCGTCCTATGTGCTCCTGGTGGCGGGCTTCTTCACCTGCGGCTTCCAGATCGCCTTCATCACGGCGCATCTGCCGGCCTATCTGCGCGATCTCGGCATGCCGTCTTGGGTCGGCGGCTGGTCGCTGGCCCTGATCGGGCTCGCCAACGCCGTGGGCTCGCTGCTGGCGGGCTATCTCTCGGGGCGGATGCCCAAGCGCTGGATCCTCGCCTTCATCTATGCGGGTCGGGCCGCCGCCACGGTGGCCTTCCTGCTCCTGCCGCCCAGCCCGACGAGCGCGCTCGTGTTCAGCGCGATCACGGGCTTCCTGTGGCTCTCCACGGTGCCGCCCACCTCTGGGCTCGTCATGGTGATGTTCGGCACCCGCTACATGGCCATGCTCTACGGCTTCGCCTTCCTCTCCCATCAGGTCGGCAGCTTCATCGGCGTGTGGCTCGGAGGCGTGCTCTACGAGCGCTCCGGCACCTACGACGTGGTCTGGTGGCTCTCGGTGGCGCTGGGCGTGGCCTCGGCGGTGATCGCCCTGCCGATCAAGGAACACGCGGTGGTCCGGCCGGCGCCGCAGCCGGCGGAGTGATCCTTCCCTCTTCCGGCGGGAGAGGGGCCCGGGGCGAGGGGTGACACGATGAGGAGGCTAGCGCCTCACCTCGTTGATCCCACCCTCTCCCCCTCGTCCCCCGCCTTCGCGGGGGCAGGCTCCGAGGTGCGAGCGCAGCGAGCCTCGAAGGGCGCATCCCCGGATCTCCGTCGCTCGTGGCAGGCGTCCTGCGTGCTTCGAGACGCACGCCGACGCGGGCTCCTCGGCATGAGGGGGGTCAACTGGCCCGAGGTGGTGCCCCTCTCCCCCGCTCCTCGCCCCATGGGAAAGGGGAGTTGCCCAGCCCTCCGCCCGGGTCCACAACACCGCGACGGACCGAGAGGAGGACGCCATGGGGTTTCGCGCGTGGGTGATCGAGAAGGGCGAGGGCGGGCAGGCCATCGCGCTCAAGACCGTCGAGGACGCCGACCTCATGGACGGCGACGTCACCCTGCGGGTCACCCACTCGACCGTGAACTACAAGGACGGCCTGGCCGTCACCGGCAAGGCGCCCGTGGTGC
>DASPJU010000607.1:0-2475 GCA_035628475.1 Salinarimonas sp.
CGAGGATCTCGCGAAGGAAAGCGCCAACGCGCTGCTCAAGCTCGTCGAGGAGCCGCCCGCCCGCTGCATCTTCCTCATCGTGGCCCACCGCCCCGGAAACGTCCTGCCCACGATTCGCTCCCGCTGCCGTCGCCTCCTGCTCCGCCCGCTCGAGGAGGGGGCCGTGAGGGCCGCGGTGGCGTCGCTCGGGGCCCCCTGGTCGGAGGCGCCGGCCGGCGATCTCGCCCGCGCGGTCGCGCTCGCCGAGGGTTCGGCCCGCCGCTGCCTCGAGATGCTCGATCCCGACCGCGCGGGGCTCGTGACGGGCCTGCGCGCGCTCCTCGACACCCTGCCGCGACAGGATCTCAAGCGGATCCTCGCGGTGGGCGAGGCGCTCGCCCGCAAGGGGGCCGACGACGAGTTCGCCCTCGCGGTCGAGACGGTGGAACGCTGGATCGCCGAGCGCCTCGCGGAGAGGGCCGGGGAGGGGCCGGCGCGGCTTGCGCCCCTGGTGGAGGTATGTGAGAAGATCCGTCGCCAAGCGAGGGAGGTCGACGTGTACAACCTCGACCGGCGGCCGCTCGTCCTCGCCATGTTCGGCGATCTCGCCGAGGCTCTCGGGGCGGCCTGATCCCCGCACGTCCGGCCGAGAAAGAGGCGCGCCGTCCATGGGCGACAAGACCTTCTACATCACGACCGCGATCTCCTACCCCAACGGCAAGCCCCATATCGGGCACGCCTACGAGGTGGTCTCGGCCGACGCCATCGCCCGCTTCAAGCGCCTGGACGGCTTCGACGTGTTCTTCATGACCGGCACGGACGAGCACGGCCTGAAGATCCAGCAGACCGCCACCAAGAACGGGACCACGCCCCGGGCCTTCGTGGACGAGATGGCGCCGCGCTTCCGGGCCATGGCGGAGCGCCTCGACTGCTCCTTCGACCGCTTCATCCGCACCACCGATGCGGACCACCTGGTCTCGACTCAGGAGCTGTGGCGCCGGATGGAGGCGCGGGGCGACATCTATCTCTCGAAATATGCCGGCTGGTACTCGGTCCGGGACGAGGCCTATTACGACGAGGGCGAGCTCACCCTCCAGCCCGACGGCACCCGGCTGGCGCCCACCGGAACGCCCGTCGAGTGGTTCGAGGAGGAGAGCTACTTCTTCCGCCTCTCGGCCTACCAGGACCGGCTGCTCCGGCTCTACGAGGAGAACCCGTCCTTCGTGAGCCCCGAGACCCGCCGCAACGAGGTCGTGAGCTTCGTGCGGCGCGGGTTGCAGGACCTGTCGGTCAGCCGCACGTCGTTCGAATGGGGACTCCCCGTCCCGGGCGATCCCAAGCACGTGATGTATGTCTGGATCGACGCCCTCAACAATTACGTGACGGGCTGCGGCTTCCCCGACGAGGCCGATCCCCGCTGGCGCTACTGGCCGGCCAACGTCCACATCATCGGCAAGGACATCGTCCGCTTCCACGCGGTGATCTGGCCCGCCTTCCTGATGTCCGCCGAGCTGCCCGTCCCGAAGCGCGTCTTCGGCCACGGCTTCCTCCTCAACAAGGGGGAGAAGATGTCGAAGTCGGTCGGCAACGTGGTCGATCCCTTCGACCTCGCCGAGGCCTACGGCGTCGACCAGTTGCGCTACTTCTTCATGCGCGAGGTGCCCTATGGCGGCGACGGGAACTACTCGCACGAGGCGATCGTCAGCCGCATCAACGCGGATCTCGCCAACGACCTCGGCAACCTCGCGCAGCGCTCGCTCTCTATGATCGCGAAGAACTGCGACGGCGCGGTGCCCCGGCCCGGCGAGCCGACCGACGCCGACCGCGCCATCCTGACGGCCGCCGACGCCCTGCCCGAGCGGGCCCGCCGGGCCATGGAGGACTACGCGCTGCACACCGTGCTGGCGGACATCTGGGCGGTCGTCGCCGACGCCAACCGCTATTTCGCGGCCCAGGAGCCCTGGACGCTGCGCAAGACGGATCCTGCCCGCATGGCGAGCGTCCTCTACGTGACGGCGGAGGTGCTGCGCGCGGTCGGGATCCTCGCGCAGCCCTTCGTGCCCAACGCCGCCGCGCGTCTCCTCGATCTGCTCGCCGTCGCGCCGGAGCGGCGGATGCTCGCCCATGTGGGGGAGGGGAACCGGCTTTCGCCCGGTACGGCGCTGCCCGCTCCCGCGCCGATCTTCCCGCGCTACGTGGAGCCGGAGGAGGCGTAGAGCGGACAGGCGATCAGCCGCCTCTACCACTCCCTGCTGAGGTGCCCCGTGGAGCGGGGCCTCGAAGCACGCGAGACGCCCCCGGAGCCTGGGCGATGCCCTGGAGCGCCCCTCGAGGCCCGCCTTTGGCGGGCACCTCAAAGCCCGCTCCCGCGAAGGAGGAGGATGGGAGGGTGGGCGACACCTTGCACCCGGCTTGCGCCCTCGCGTCCCCGATGCCACCAAGCGCCGCGCTTTCGCGTTGAGGCCCCATGCTCGTCGACAGCCATTGCCATCTCGA
>DASPJU010000608.1:0-2450 GCA_035628475.1 Salinarimonas sp.
CCGGGAGAGGGGACGCGCAAGAGCGGAGCGGATGATCGGGAGGTTCGCTCGACGCCGATCTCGTGCGGCGGCGAGGGCAGTGCGAGCTCCCCGACGGCCCCTCTCCCGCCCCCCTGCGGGGGGCACCCTCTCCCTCCAGGGGAGAGGGTTCGGGCGCGCCCTCCCGGCGTGATCCCTCACCCCGGCCCCTCTCCCGGGCGGGAAAGGGAGGCGCCTCAAGCCTGTCCGCTCTCCTTGAGCAGCGCGTCGAGCCGCGCCTGCTCCTCGGGCGACAGAGCCGGCGCCGCACTGGCCGTCCGACGCCCGCGAAGGGCCAGCGCCAGCCCCGTGGCGCCCAGCGAGAACACCACCAGCGGCGTCAGCCAAAGCCAGAGCGTGTGCAGCCCGAAGGGCGGCTTCAAGAGCACGAACTCGCCGTAGCGCTGGACCACGAAGTCCCGCACCTGGGCGTCGCTGTCGCCGGCGACGAGGCGCTCGCGCACGAGCACGCGCAGGTCCCGGGCGAGCGGCGCGTCGGAATCGTCGATCGACTGGTTCTGGCAGACGAGGCAGCGCAGGCCCGCCGAGAGGTCGCGGGCGCGCCGCTCCATGGCGGGGTCCCGCAGGATCTCGTTGGGCTGCACGGCCCAGGCGGGGGCGAGCCCCGCCAGCGCGAGGCCGAGGACCAGCCAGGGAGCGAGGCAGAGGCGGCGGACCAGGCGCATGGCGCTCCCTCCTATTCGGCCGGGGCGGGGACGCTGGCGAAGCGGCCCGCCGGCTCGGGCCGGCGCTTGGCGGCCTGGGGGGCGCCGACGCGGAAGCGCCGGTCCGTCATGGAGATCGCGCCGCCCGCCGCCATCACCAGCGAGCCGAGCCAGATCAGCAGGATGAGCGGCTTGTAGAACAGGCGCAGGCCCACCGTGCCGTCGGCCTCGTCGCCGGCGCTGATATAGATCTGGCTGAGGCCCCGGGTCATGATGCCGGCCTCCGTGGTCGGCATGTTCCGGGCGACGTAGAGCCGCTTCATGGTCTCGAGATCGCCGATGACCTCGTCGCCGCTGCGGATGCGCAGGCGCATCACGTCCTCGCGGTAGTTCGGCCCCGCGCGCGGGCTCACGCTCAGGAGCTCCGCCGTGTAGGAGCCCACCGCCTGGCGGTCGCCCGGGCGCATGGTGACGATGGTCTCGGTGGACCAGGCGGTCGCCGCGATGCCGATGACGGTGAGGCCCGCCCCCGCATGGGCCAGCACCGTGCCCCAGGTGGAGCGCGGCAGGCCGATGGCGCGCCGCAGGCCCACCCGCATCGGGGTGCCGGCGCCGAAGGAGCGCGAGACGATCTCCTGGAAGGCGCCCAGGATGAGGAACAGGCCGAGCCCGATCCCCAGCGGCGCCGCGACCGGCCCGCCCCGGGTGAGCGCGATCATGACGAGGATCGCGGCGATCGACAGGCCCATGGCCGCCGCGAGCCGCTGGGCGACGCCGAGCGCGTCGCCGCGCTTCCAGGCCATCATCTGCCCGAACGGGACGATCAGCAGGACCGGGATGATGATGGGCAGGAACACCATGTTGAAGAAGGGCGCGCCCACCGAGATCTTGGCCCCCGTGAGCGCCTCGAGCGCGAGCGGGTAGAGCGTGCCGGTGAAGATGGTGGCGCAGCCCGTGGCCAGGAACAGGTTGTTGACCACGAGCGCGCCTTCCCGCGACACGGGCGCGAAGATCCCGCCCTGGCGCAGCAGCGGCGCCCGCCAGGCGAAGAGCGCCAGCGAGCCGCCGATGAAGACGATGAGGATCCCGAGGATGAAAACGCCGCGCTCGGGATCGACCGCGAAGGCGTGGACCGAGGTGAGGACGCCCGAGCGCACCAGGAAGGTGCCCAGCAGCGACAGCGAGAAGGTGAGGATGGCGAGCAGGATCGTCCAGACCTTCAGCGCGTCGCGCTTCTCCATCACCACGGTCGAGTGGACGAGCGCCGTGCCGGCGATCCAGGGCATGAGGGAGGCGTTCTCGACCGGGTCCCAGAACCACCAGCCGCCCCAGCCGAGCTCATAATAGGCCCAGTACGAGCCCATGGCGATGCCCAGGGTCAGGAACGCCCAGGCCGCGAGCGTCCAGGGGCGCACCGCGCGCGCCCACACGGCATCGATGCGCCCGTCGATCAGCGCCGCCATCGCGAAGGCGAAGGTGATCGAGAACCCGACATAGCCGATATAGAGGAGCGGCGGATGGATCGCGAGGCCCGGATCCTGGAGGACGGGGTTGAGATCCTGGCCCTCGAAGGGCGCCGGCACCAGGCGGGTGAAGGGGTTCGAGGTCGCGAGCAGGAACAGCAGGAACGCGACCGTGATGCCGCCCTGGACCGCCAGCGTATTGGCGCGCAGCCGCTCCGGCACGGAATTGCGGGCGAGCGCCACCACGGCGCCGAACAGCGCCAGAATCAGCACCCAGAGGAGCATGGAGCCCTCGTGGTTCCCC
>DASPJU010000609.1:0-6275 GCA_035628475.1 Salinarimonas sp.
GCCCTCGTGCTTCGCGACGCCCGCAGCCGGTGGATGCGGCTCGAGGCCCCCTCGGGCGCCGCGATCGCGGTGGAGGCCGAGGACTTCCCGCACCTCGCCCTCTGGACCCGGCCCGGCGCGCCCTTCCTCTCCCTGGAGACCTGGACCGGCCACGCCGACCCGGAGGGCTTCTCGGGGGACATCGCCGACAAGCCGGGCATGCGCCTCCTCGCTCCCGGCGCGAGCGCCGCCCATCGTGCCCGGCTCGCCTGGTCGCCGGCGCGCTGAGGCGCCGCGCTCGACACGGGGCGCGGGGCTTGCCACCCTGCGGGCGATTCGGAGGACGGCATGCGCGACCAGACCGGACCCAGCCCCGCCCGGGCCGTGGTCATCGACTGCGAGACCACGGGCCTGAGCCCCGCCGCGGGCGACCGGATGGTGAGCTTCGCGGCGATCGAGGTCGTGGGCGACCTGCCGACCGGGCGCGCCCTGCATCTCCTGTTCAATCCCGGCCGGCCCTCGCACTGGGCCGCCCGCAAGGTCCACGGGCTGTCCGACAGCCTGCTCGCCTGCCAGCCCGCCTTCGGGGCCCATGCCGGCGAGATCGCGGAGTTCATCGGCGGCGACGCCCTGATCGGGCACAACCTTCGCTTCGACGTCGCCTTCCTCAACGCCGAGCTGGGGATCGCCGGACGGGGCGGCTGGAACGGGCGGCGGATCTGCACGCTCGAGCGCTTCAGGGGCCGCTATCCGGGCCATCGCGGCTCGCTCGACCATGCCTGCGGCATGTTCGGGATCGACATCAGCGCCCGGGCGCGCCACCACGGCGCCTTCATCGACGCGGCGCTCGCCTGCGGGCTCTATCAGGTGCTCGTGGCGGGGCGCCCGGCCCCGCTGCTGCCCGCCCTCGACCACCCGCCGGCGAACTACGTCGCGCCCCCGCCGTCGAAGCGGGCGCGCCGGCGTGTCCTGGCGGGAGCCGCGTGAGCGATCCGTCCGAGCCCGCCGCCGTTGTGACGGCGATGCCGCCGCTTGCCGCCGATGCCGATGCCCCGCCGGCCCTGCGGGCCGCGCTCGACCTCGCGCGTGCCTCCCCGGTCCCCATGGTCGTGATCACCCCGGCCGGGCTCGTCCCCAACCCCGCCTTCGAGGCCCTGATAGGCGACGCCGCCGAGCGGCCGGACCTCGGTCTCGACCCGGAGGCCCGCGCGGCCGCCCTGCGCGGCGAGGCCCGGCAGGTGCCCTTCGGCGCGGGCGCCCAGGCGGGCTACGGCCCGGTCCGGGAGGCGGACGGCGCCGTGGTAGGCGCCCTCGTGGTCGTGACGGGCGCCGCCTCGCCCCTCGCCGACGGGCTCCCCGCCGGCGCCGAGCGCCTGGCCCTGGCCCTGGACGCGGCGGGTCTCGCCGGCACCTGGACCGCGGGGATCGAGCCGGACCTCGTCAGGGCCGACGCGCGGCTCGCGCGGTTGTTCGGCGTCGAGCCGGACGCGGCGGCGCGGGGCCTGCCGGCGAAGAGCTTCCTTGCCGCCGTGCATCCCGACGACCGGCCCGGGGTGGAGGCGGACCTCGCCGCGGCGATGCGCGCCCGGGGGTCCTTCCGGCGCGAGCTGCGGATCGTCGATCCCGAGGGTGGCGTGCGCTGGATCGCGGCGCTGGGGCGCGCCGAGGGGGCGGACGGGCGCGCGGACCGGGTCGTGGGCGCGGCCATCGACATCACCGAGCGCCGCCGCACCGAGAGCGCCCTGCGCGAGAGCGAGGCGCGCTTCCGCCACATGGCCGACTCGGCGCCGGCCCTCATCTGGATGACCGACGATCAGGGCCGGATCACCTTCGCCAACATGCACTACGACCACCTGTTCGGCCGCCCGGCGCGGGACATGGCGGGGCACGGGTGGCGCGACATCGTCCTGACGGAGGACCTGGCCGCCTTCGAGGCGGCGTTCCAGGCGGCCTTCGCGGCGCGCGCGCCCTTCCGGTCCGAGGTGCGGGTGCGCGACCGGCACGGGGCGGTGCGCTGGCTGCGCTGCGAGGGCGTGCCGCGCCTCGACGACGCCCACCGCTTTCTCGGCTATACGGGCTGCAACGTCGATGTCACGGACGCCAAGGTCGCCGAGGAGCGCCGCGACCTGCTCATCAACGAGCTGAACCACCGGGTGAAGAACACGCTGGCCACGGTGCAGTCGATCGCGACCCAGACCCTGCGCAACGTGCTCACCGCCGACCAGGCCCGGCGCGACATCGAGCAGCGTCTCATGGCGCTCTCGCGGGCCCATGACGTGCTCACCCGGGAGAACTGGGAGGGCGCCTCGCTGCGGGAGATCGCGGCAGGCGCGCTCGCGCCCTATCGCAGCGCCGGCGAGGGGCGCCTGCTCGTGGCGGGACCCGACGCGCGCCTCCTGCCCCGGATCGCGCTCGCGCTGGCCATGGCCTTCCAGGAGCTCGCCACCAACGCCGTGAAATACGGCGCGCTGTCCAACGAGACCGGACGGGTGCGGATCGCCTGGCGGGTGGCCCCGGGCGAGGACGCGCGCCCGACCCTGTTCCTGCGCTGGGAGGAGAGCGGGGGGCCCTCCGTGCGCGCTCCCGAGCGCCGCGGTTTCGGCTCGCGCCTCATCGAGCAGGGGCTGGCCCGCGACCTCGACGGGACCGTGGCGATCGCCTTCGAGCCCGGCGGCGTCGTCTGCACGATCGAGGCGCCGCTGCGCGAGTGAGCGCAGCCCAGCCCCGCGTCCGGGAACCCTGGCGGCGCGGCCCCCGCCGTGCTTCAAGGCGTGATCGAAATGCCGGGGCCGGCGTTGTCCCCAGGGCGATCCGCGCCCGACGCCGACCCCCAAGGAGACAGCATGTATACCCTCGACATCGCCGGCAAGCCGGTCGCCATCACCGACGCCGACGAGGCCCAGGCGCGCGAGCTCTTCAATTCCGATGCCTTCAAGGAGGACGTCGCCGCCATGGAGAGCGACGGGCAACCCCTCTGGGACGGCAAGGCGCCGTTCGTGATCCGCCCCTCCTCCAAGGAGGAGACCGACAATTTCGAGCAGGCCCTCGACGACGACGGGGACGAGGAGGAGGGCGACGCCCTCGACGAGGACGAGGTGGGGATCAACGTCCTCTTCCTGGTGCCCGTCGACGACTTCGACGAGGAGTGAGCCACCCGCCGCTCCGGGCCCGTCCCGCAGGCCCAGCGGGATGACAGGCGGGCGCGTCCCGCCTATCTCTCCCTCGCATCCCGAGGAGACCCATGCTCGACCGCTCGCCCGTCCCGGCCTGCATCGAATGCGCGCGCGGCGCCGACGACCCGGCCTTCGCCTGGCACGGGGGCCGGCGCGCCGACGGTCCGGCCTATTGGTCGGACCGGGGTCTCCTGTGCTCGCCCGCCTGCGCGACCGCCCATGCGAGGCGGCGCCGGGCCGAGGGCACCGAGATGCGCGAGCCCGCCCCCGCGCCGGTCCCCGCGCGGCGATGACCGGGGGCGTGCTGGCGGACGGGGCGCATCGCCTGCCGGTCCGGGTCTATTACGAGGACACCGATTTCAGCGGGGTCGTCTACCACGCGAGCTACCTGCGCTTCATGGAGCGCGGGCGCACCGAGCTGCTGCGGGCGCTGGCGGTGGCGCAGGCGGACCTGCACCAGGACGGCGCGGGGCTCGCCTTCGCGGTGCGCCGCATGACCCTCGACTTCCGCCGCCCGGCCCGCATGGACGACCTCCTCGAGGTCGTGACCCGCCCCCGCGAGATGCGCGGCGCCTCCATGACGCTCGCCCAGGAAGTCCGGCGCGGCGGGGAGGTGCTGGTCGAGGCCGAGGTCACGGTCGCGGCCGTGCGCGACGGGCGCGCCGTGCGCATCCCCGACGGCTTGCGGCGGGCGCTGGGAGGCTGACCCACCTCTCCCCGCCGCGCTGCCGCGCTCGCTCCGGCTGCCGGTCCGCAGCCGGAGCCTTCTCCTTAGCCCGCGGGGAGAGGAGACGGGCGTCCCGCGCCGGAAATCGCCCGGCCTTAACCCGGCACTAACCCTGCTCAAGCTTTAACGGGACCGCAGGCCCCTCGTCTCGGAGCGTGCGCCCGGGAGCCCTTACTTTCGACAGATTCGGACGCGAACCAGCAGGGACGACAGGGCGAAAAGCCTGCACGCACAAGGGTGACGGCGCCGGCTCCCGCTCGCGGGCCGCGCCTCCTCACACAAGGATGACGCGATGAACCCGGCCGACGCCGCGCAGGCCGCCCAGGTGGCGCACGACATGTCCCTCTGGGGGCTCTTCTGGCAGGCCCATATCGTGGTCAAGCTCGTGATGATCGGGCTCGTCGGCGCCTCCGTGTGGTGCTGGGCCATCATCGTCGACAAGACCCTGCTGCTTTCCCGCACGCGCCGGTCCATGGACCGCTTCGAGGAGGTCTTCTGGTCGGGGCAGTCCCTGGAGGAGCTCTACCGCACCCTCGCCGACCGCCCGACCACGGGCCTGGCGGCGGTGTTCGTCGCGGCGATGCGCGAGTGGAAGCGCTCCTTCGAGGGCGGCGGGCGCTCGGTGGCGAGCCTGTCGCAACGCATCGACAAGGTGCTGGACGTCACCATCCAGCGCGAGGTCGAGCGCCTCGACTCCAAGCTCCTGGTGCTCGCCTCCATCGGCTCGGCCGGACCCTATATCGGCCTGTTCGGCACCGTGTGGGGCATCATGACCTCGTTCACGGCGATCGCGGCCTCCAAGAACACCTCGCTCGCCGTGGTGGCCCCGGGCATCGCGGAGGCCCTGTTCGCCACCGCCATCGGCCTGTTCGCGGCCATCCCCGCCGTGCTCGCCTACAACAAGCTCCAGGCCGAGGTCACCCGCGCTCAGGGGCGCCTCGAGGGCTTCGCCGACGAGTTCTCCGCGATCCTGTCGCGGCAGATCGACGAGCGCATCGCTCAGGCCGCGTGAGGGGAGGGGGCGATGGCAGGCATGGCCGGGACGGCTCGCGGCGGCAGGCGACGGCGGCGCGCGCGCCGCGCGGGCGTCATCAACGAGATCAACATGACGCCGTTCATCGACGTCATGCTGGTGCTCCTCATCGTCTTCATGGTGGCGGCGCCGCTCCTCACCGCGGGCGTGCCCCTCGACCTGCCCAAGACGGCGTCGGCGCCCCTCAACATCGACGCCAAGCCCGTCACCCTGTCGATCGACGCCAAGGGGCGGGTGTTCCTGGCCGAGGCCGAGATCCCCGAGGGCGAGATCGTGGCCCGGCTCACGGCGGCGGCCAAGCAGGGCTTCGAGGAGCGCATCTTCGTGCGCGGCGACAAGGCGGTGGATTACGGGCGCGTCGCCCAGGTCATGGCGACGGTGACGGGGGCGGGCTTCAAGCGCGTCGCCCTCGTGACCGAATCCGACAAGCGGTAAGGGGAGGGCGGCGTTGCGCTGGAAGCCGAAGGCAGGCGAGCCGGGCCTGATCGTGTCGGGGGTCGCGCATGCCGCGCTCCTGGCGGCCGGGCTCGTGGCCTTTTCCAGCGCGCCCCCCTTCCCGGACGCCCAGGAAGGCATCCCCGTCGAGATCGTCACGGACAACCAGCTCTCCGAGATCACCCGCGGCGAGCGCACCGCCGAGCGGCCCCAGGCCAACCCGAAGCCCCGCGCCGAGCGCGTGGCCGAGCGGGTCGAGCAGAGGGATCCGGGCGAGGCCAAGGTCGACGCCCCCGCCCCGCCGCGTCGCCCCGCCGACATGCCCGTGGCCGAGCGCCCCGTCGAGCCCCCGCCGCCCTTGCCCGTCCCGCGCCCCGATCTCGAGGCCGAGCGCCGCGCGGCGGACGCCAAGGCGGCCGAGGCGAAGGCCGTGGAGGCGAGGGCTTCGGAGGCAAGGGCTGCGGAGGCCAAGGCCGCCGCCGAGGCGCGCGCCCGGGCCGCGGCGGAGGCCAAGGCGGCCGCGGACGCGAAGGCCGCCGCCCAGGCCCGGGCCGAGGCGCGCGCGCAGGCCGAGGCCGAAGCGGCCGAGCTCGCCCGCCAGGAGGAAGCCCGCCAGGACGCCGCGCGTCAGGAGGCCGCCCGACAGGCCGCCGCTCGCGCCAGGGCCAAGGCGGAGGCCGAGGCCCGCGCCAAGCGCGAGGAGGAGGCCCGCGAGCAGGCCGAGGCGGAGCGGGCCAAGCGCCTGGCCGAGGCCAAGGCCAAGCAGGAGGCGGAGGCCAAGGCGAAGGCCGCCGCGCAGGCCAAGGCCCAGGCCGAGGCCAAGGCCCGCGCCGACGCGGAAGCCCGCGCCCAGCGCCAGGCCGCGGCCGCCGACCGCTACGATCCGGGCTCGATCCAGCAGCTCCTCCAGTCGAAGGAGGCCTCGCGC
>DASPJU010000610.1:0-5697 GCA_035628475.1 Salinarimonas sp.
GAGCTCGACATCAACCCCCTGCTCGCAGACGGAAACGGCGTCATCGCGGTGGACGCCCGCGTCGCCGTGGCGCCCGCGCAGGCGCGCCGCGGCACGGGCCACCCGCGCTTCGCCGTGCGGCCCTATCCCAAGGAATGGGAACGTCGCATGACCCTGCCCGGTGGGCGGCGGATCGCCGTCCGCCCGGTGCGCCCCGAGGACGAGGCGCTCTTCGTGGCCTTCTTCCAGCGGGTCACCAAGGAGGACCTGAGGCTGCGCTTCTTCTCTCCCGTGAAGGACTTCAGCCACTCGTTCATCGCCCGGCTGATCCAGATCGACTACGCGCGCTCCATCGCCTTCGTGGCCATCGACGAGGTGACGGGCGAGATGATGGGCGCGGTGCGCCTGCACGCGGACGCCAACCACGAATCGGGCGAGTACGCGATCCTCCTGCGCTCCGACCTCAAGGGGCAGGGCCTGGGCTGGCTCCTCATGCGCCTGATGATCGAGTGGGCCCGCCACGAGGGTCTGCGGCACGTCGAGGGTCAGGTCCTGCGCGAGAACACCGTCATGCTGGAGATGTGCGCCGCCCTCGGCTTCGCGATCCGCACCGACCCGGACGACCGCGACATCAAGGTCGTGACCCTCGACGTCCGCGAGGTGCCGCAGGACAGCCTCTCGGGGTGAGAGGCGTCCGGGATCGACGCCTCTCGCATGAACCGATCCGCGCCTGCGCCGTTGCTCCCCCATACGGTATCGCTTCCGGAGCACCCCATGCGCGCGCCCGTCCTCGCCCTCACCCTCGTCCTGGCCGCCCCGGTCCTCGCCCAGGTGCCCTCGCCGGGCCTCGGAGGGCCGCAGGGCGACCCGGTCGCCGACGCCTTCCTGACCGGCGCCGGGAGCGGCCTGCGCGGATCGAAACTGTCGGGCGTCGACGTGATCGACCTCAACTACAACCGGGTCGGCGAGATCAAGGACGTGCTCCTCGGCCGCGACGGTCGCGTCGAGGCGGTGATCCTCGGAGTCGGCGGCGTGCTCGGGATCGGTGAGAAGGACGTGGCGGTGCGCTTCGACCGCTTCCTGTGGAACACGGGCGCGTCCGCCCTGCGCGAGGGCCCGAGCGCCTCGCTGCGGCCGGAGAACGCGCCGCCGCCCCCCTCGAACCCGGCCGAGCGCCTGCCGGGCCAGGGGATCAGCGACGAGGTCCTGCGCTCGGACGTGCCGCAGACGGGCGTCAACCCGGCGAGCGGCCCCGTGAGCACGGGATCCACCGCCGGCGCCACGGTGATAGCGGGAGACGGCGACCCCGTGCGCGCCCAGGTGCGCCTCACCCGCGAGCAGCTCGAGAAGGCGCCGGCCTTCCGCCCCGACGGGCGCCGCTGAACCGTCAGCGGCGCGTCATCGTCAGGTAGCCGATCAGGCCCGCCAGCCCGAGGGCAAGCACGATCAGGGCCGTCTCGCGTCCCGCCCCCGAGAAGGCCGCGTCCCGCTGGGCGCGGGCGAGCTCGCCCGCATGGTCCGGGTTCGATGTTGTCATGTAGAGGCCGATGACGATCGACAGGGTCGCCAGGCCGAGGATGATGTAGGTCGTGCGCATGCGGGGAAGGTAGGGCCGAGGCGGGCGCCCGGAAAGGTGTCGCCCGCGCGGTTCCGTCCCGTCGCGGGGAGCGGGATCACTCCATCAGCCGCGCCACCTCGGCCCGCAGCACCGGGAGCAGCTCCGCCTCGAACCAGGGATGGCGCTTGAGCCAGCCGCTGTTGCGCCACGACGGATGGGGCAGGGGCAGGAGGCGCGGCCGGCGCTCCGCCCCAAGGATCGCGCGAAAGTCCCGCACGGTGTCGGTGAGGCCGCCCCGCCGCTCGGGGCCGAGATGCCATGCCTGCGCGTATTGGCCGATGACGAGGACGAGCTCGAGGTCGGGCAGCGCCGCGAAGGCGCGCTCACGCCAGAGCGGCGCGCATTCGCGCCGGGGCGGCAGGTCGCCGCCGGCCGCGTCCAGGCCCGGGAAGCAATGGCCCATGGGCACGATGGCGACCCGCGCGGGATCGTAGAACGACGCCTCGTCGAGGCCGAGCCACCCGCGCAGGCGGATCCCCGACGGATCCTGGAAGGGGATGCCGCTTGCATGCGCGCGCGTCCCGGGCGCCTGGCTCGCGATGCAAAGCCGCGCCGTGGCGCTGCCCTGGACGATCGGGCGCGGCTCGTGCGGCAGCGGCCCCCCGGCTCGGGGCGCGTCGCGGCAGGCGCGGCAGGACCGCAGCTCAGCGGCGAGAGAGGCGAAGGGGTCGCTCAAGGCTCGACGACAGGGGCTCGCAGGTCCAGGGGCGGCCCCCGTCCGTGTGGTTCTGGGGATTGCCGCGGGCGAGCCGCGCGATGCCGACCGCCGGCGTCTCGATCGAGCGGATGCGATAGCCGTTCGGCCCTGCACGGATCATGCGCCAGCAGAAGGTGCCCTTGATGGCGCCCTGGGCATAATAATAGCAGACCGAGTCGCGCCGGACGTCCCAGCAGCCCTCGACAACGGGCTCGCCGTTGTTGAAGCCGAAGACGCGCCCGTCCGGGGAATGGTACTCCGAGAACACCACCCCACCCGTATGGATGCCGCTCAAGGTGTTGCCGCTGACCTCGTCGCGCAGGTCGGCGCCGGCGAGGTCCTGCGGGTGGGCGGGCGCGGCGGCCAGAAGGGCCGCCAGGGCGAGCGCGGCGCGCATCAGGCCTCCGCGCTCGGGCGCCCGCGCAGCCCTCGTGCCGCGGGGGAGCCCCGCCCAACGCCTCCGGCAGCGGCGATGGCGCTCGCCGGATGCAGCTCGAGCCGGCCTTGGGCTATCTCGATCAAGGCTTGCTCCCTAAGTTCCGTCCCGTCGAACGAAGAGGTCGGGTGCGTGTTCTCGACATCGCCGCAGATCGCGATCGCGGCGCCGTCGTTCGGGAGAGTCACGCGCCGGAACGGATCGGGGGGCGCATAGGCCTCGCCGTCGTGCCCGTCCCGGCTCAGGTTCACGGGCTCGAGGGGCAGGCTTGCCCCCTCTTCGACGAGGACGAAGTGAACGCGACCGGGATTGGGCGCCCGGCCGCCGTCGAGGAGCTTCATGCGACGGCTTTAGGGGAGGGCGTGGTCCGGATCAACATTCTCCGGACCGCAGCTCCAATGATTGTTATATATCATATAAAGTGAAATGATTTCTGCAAATCAACATTTCGTTGACACATCGCATCATCATAACAATATGAGTTTCGATAACCTGTCAGTGGAGTTCGACCCATGTTTGGAGCGAGAGTGAGCGACACAGAGCGGCGCCGCCAGGAGCAGATCGAGGAGCAGCGGCGCCAGGAGGCGGAGCGGAAGAAGGCCGAACAGGAGGCCGAGATGAGGCGCGCCCAGGCCGAGGCCCGCGCCCGCCAGGATGCCGATCGGAAGCGTGCCCAGCAGCAAGCCGAGGCCCGACGCCAGCGCGCGTAGCGCAAAAAAGAGCCCGGCATCGCTGCCGGGCCCGAGGGTCTCTTTGGGGTCGCCGTGTCAACGCGAACGAACGGGCGGCGGTTCCACGCATCCTGGCGTCAAGCGCCGCGCAGAGCGGCGGGGTCGAGCGGCAGCGAGCGCAGGCGCCGCCCCGTCGCGGCCGCCACCGCGTTGGCGACGGCCGGCGCCAGGGGCGGCACGGCGGGCTCGCCGATGCCGGTCGGCTCCGCCGCCGACGGGACGATGTGGACCTCGACGCGCGGCATCTCGGAGAAGCGGGTGGGCTCGTAGGCGTCGAAATTGGCCTCCTGCACCACGCCCTCGCTCAGGGTGAGGCGGTTGCGCAGGACGGTCGAGAGGGCGAAGCCCACCGAGCCCTCCACCTGCGCCGCGATCACGTCCGGGTTGACGGCGAGGCCGCAATCGACGGCGACGACGACCCGCTCCACCACGACGCGCTCCGGCGAGGCCGCCACCTCGGCGACCATGGCCACGTAGGAGCCGAACGAGTGGTGGGCCGCCACCCCGCAGCCCCGCCCGGGCGCGAGCGGCGCGCCCCAGCCCGCCTTGTCGGCGGCGAGCCGCAGCACGCCCTGCAGGCGTGGCTCTCCCGCGAGCAGCCCCAGGCGGAAGGCGACCGGGTCCACGCCCGCGAGCCCCGCGAGCTCGTCGATCATGGTCTCCATGACGTGCGCCGTGTGGGTGTGTCCGACCGAGCGCCACCACAGGACCGGCACGCCCGCGCGGGCGTTGTGCGCCTCGACCCGCAGGTCGGGGATCGCGTAGGGGGTGTCGGCGACGCCCTCCGTGGTGGACGGGTCGACCCCGCCGGCCATCATGGCCTCGAAAGGCGTCCCGAGCAGGATCGACTGGGCGACGACCCGGTGCTCCCAGCCTGAGATGCGCCCTGCGGCGTCGAGGCCCGCGCGCACCCGGTGGTGGGCCATGGGCCGGTAATGGCCCGCGCGCATGTCGTCCTCGCGGGTGCGCAGCACGTGCACCGGTGCCCGCGCCCCCGTGGCCTTGAGGATCTCCGCGGCCTCCGCGATCCACTCGCCCGTGGTGGTGGCGCGCCGGCCGAACGAGCCGCCGGCCGGCAGCACGTGCAGGCGCACCCGGTCGGGGGTCACGCCGAGCACGGCGGCGGCGGCGGCCTGGTCGATGGTGGGGATCTGGAGTGCGCCCCAGGCCTCGGCGCCGCCATCCGGACGCGACGCGATCGTGACGTTGAGCGGCTCCATGGGAGCATGGGCGAGATACGGAAAGTCGTAGGCCGCCTCGACCACGCGCGCCGCCCGGGCCAGGGCCCGGCCCGCGTCGCCCCGGCTCGCCGCCGTCGCGCCGGACTTCTCGGCCAGGGCGCGGTACTCCGCGGCGAGCGCCTCGCTGGAGCGCGTCTCGGCCCGCGAATCGTCCCAGGTCACGGCGAGCGCCTCGCGCCCGCGCAGGGCCGACCAGGTGTCCCGCGCCACGACCGCCACGCCGGTGGGGATGCGGACCACGTCGACCACGCCCGGCACGGCGCGCGCGGCCGCGTCGTCGATCGTCTGCACCCGGCCTCCGAAGCGGGACGGGCGGGTCACCACGGCCGTGAGCATGCCGGGACGGCGCACGTCCATGGAATAGGTCTCGCGCCCCTCCGTCTTGGCGGCGGAGTCGAGGCGCGGGCGGCGCTGGCCGATATGGACGAAGGCGGAGGGCTCCTTGAGCCGCGGCTCGGCGGGCACGGGGATGGCCGCCGCCCGGGCCGCGAGCGCGCCGAAGCCCGACGAGCGGCCGGAGGCGTCGTGGCGCAGAACCCCGCGCTCGACGCGTACTTCGCCCGCCGGCACGCCCCACTCGGCGGCGGCGGCCGCGACCAGCATCGCTCGCGCCGCGGCGCCGGCCCGGCGCATCTGCGTCCAGGAATTCGCCATGGAGGTGGAGCCGCCCGTGCCCTGGACCGGGCCCCAGGCGAGGTTGGCGTATAGATCCGCGTCGGCCGGCGCGTGCTCGGCGCGCATCTGCGCCCAGTCGGCGTCGAGCTCCTCGGCCACCAGCGTGGCCAGCCCCGTGAGCACGCCCTGGCCCATCTCGAGATGCTTGACCAGCACGGTCACGCTGTCGTCCGGCGCGATCCGCACGAAGGCGTCCGGGCGGGGAGCGGCGCCCGATGCCGCGAGGGCGCCCGAGCGCGCGCCCATGATGGACGCGCCGATCACCAGGGCGCCGCCGACGCCAGCGGCGCCGATGCGCTGATAGGTGCCGCAGCGGCACA
>DASPJU010000611.1:0-2501 GCA_035628475.1 Salinarimonas sp.
CGCGAGCCATCGGCTCGCCTACGGCTACTTGCAGGACCGCATCCTCGCACTCCGGTGCGAGTGGATGCCCGTCCTCTGCGTGGAAGGCGCGCGCCATGGCGAGCAATGCCGGGCCATCTTCGGCGCAGATCGGGTCAAAGGAGACAGTCAGCCTGCCAGCCATGGTTCGGTTTCCTGCCTAAGCCCGGTGGCACCACTTATGGCCCGTCGTTCCTCTCAAGGTCCGACCTGACCGAAGAACTCTTCCTCGCGGAACTCAGGGGGGGAGCCTGACTGCGTGTCATGTCGTGCCTCCATGCGGCGCAGCTCTGCCCTGCGGATCTTGCCCGAGACCGTCTTCGGCAGATCCCCGAAGCTGATCCGGCGGACGCGCTTGTAGGGCGCGAGACGCTCCCGACTGTGGCGGAAGATGGAGCGGGCCGTCTCCCGGCTGGGCTCGTGCCCGGCAGCCAGGGCAACGAATGCCTTTGGCACCACCGAGCGAACCGGGTCAGGGCTCGGCACCACCGCCGCCTCGGCCACGGCGGGGTGCTCAATCAGCACGCTCTCAAGCTCGAAGGGGCTGATCCGGTAGTTGGCGGACTTGAACACGTCGTCCACGCGGCCGATGAAGGTGAGCGTCCCATCCGGGTTCCGCCGCATAGCATCGCCCGTGCGGTAGTAGTCTCCCTCGACGGTCTGCAACGAGCCATCGTCTTGGAGGTAGCCCAGCATCAGGCCAACCGGTCTCGGGGTCATGGGCAAGGCGAACTCGCCCTCCTCGCCCTCGCCAACCTCGCGCCCTTCCTCGTCGAGGACCGCGACGGAGCATCCCGGGAGTGCTCGTCCGATGGCGCCGGGCTCCACCTGCTCACCCGGTGAGGTGCCGATCTGCGTGGTGACCTCCGTCTGCCCCCAGCCCTCCCGGATAGTCACACCCCAAGCGCGCCGCACCTGCTCGACTGTTTCGGGGTTGAGGGGCTCGCCGCCAGAGGTCGCGCCGCGCAGCACCACTGGCCAGGCAGCGAGGTCCTCCTGCATCAGCATACGCCAGACCGTCGGCGGAGCCGAGAATGAGGTCACGCGGTGCTCGACAAGCGCGCTGAGGATAAAGCCCGCATCGAAGCGAGGCCGGTTAAGCACCACGACTGTGGCCCCGGCATTCCACGGGCCGAAAAAGGCCTGGAAGGTGTGCCCCGCCCAACCTGGAGCGCCGACAGACATGTGACGGTCGCCGGGCCGGGTGCCGAGCCAATACATGGTCGCGAGGTGGCCGACGGGAAAGCTGCGGTGGCTGTGCAGGACCATCTTTGGCCGCGAGGTCGTGCCGGAGGTGAAGTAGAGCAGCAGTGGCTCATCGGCCTGTGTTTCGCCGTCGGGCGTGAACTCGGCCGAGGCCTCGCGCAACAGGTCGAAGGAGGTCCACCCCGACGGGGGGACACCGATGCAGATGGCGTCGATCTCCGGGCCGAGCGTGGGCAGCTTCGGGGTCTCGGATGCAGGGACGATCACGCACCGGACGCGGGCGCGTGCAATCCGCTCCGCCAAATCGGCCCCGGTCAGGAGCAGGGTGGTCGGGATGACCACCGCGCCGAGCTTCATGGCGGCCAGCATAGTCTCCCAGAGCGGGGTGACGTTCCCGGCCATGAGGAGAATGCGGTCGCCGCGCCGGATGCCGCGCCGTCGTAGCCCATTGGCGACCTGATTGGACCGGGCCGATAGCTCGGCGAAGGTCGACTCCTCACGCGTCTCGCCCAGGATGCGCACGGCCGGCCCATCACGAAGAGGGCCCTGGGCCAGTTCAGCGTCAAACCAGTCCAGCGCCCAGTTGAAACGGGGCGCCTCCGGCCAGTGGAAGGCCTGCCGAGCTGCCTGCAGATCCGTCCCGTGCTCGAACAGGCAGTCTCGGGCCGCCCTGAACTCGCCTGATCCCATGACCGCCCTCCCTCCACCGCACTGTTCACCGCGCAGCCCGCTGGACGGAGGCACGCTAGCAATACCCATTGGCATCCCCGCAAAGAACACCTCTGTGATGCGGATGCGCTTCAGGACCAACTGCCGATGGGCATCCCTTGCCGTGCCACTTGCCACGAAAAGGGCGGCCCTACGCTCAGAGCATGCTCTGCCATCGCGGAGCTCGGCCTGGCCGCCCCGGTAGGGCACATGCGTCGCGTTGAGGCCCGCCAGTTGCTTCAACTGCTCGAAGCCGAGGTGGATGGAGGTGCCGGTGCGCTAGGAGCCATAGCTGAGCCCGGCACCTGGACGTCGTGCCGCCTCCACAAAGCCGACGAAATTCGCCCCAAGGCGCGGCTGCGCAACGAGCACGTGTGGGACGACGGTGAGCAGTGCGATCGGCACGAAGTCGCGCAGCGGGTCGTACGAGACGTTGGTCTGGAGGGCGGCGTGAAAAATGAAGCTGTTGGCGGCAATCAGGAGGGTATGGCCGTCCGGCGCGGCACAGGATGCAGCCTGGGTGCCGACGAGAGTGCCCGCACCGGTTCGGTTCTCAACGACCACGGGTT
>DASPJU010000612.1:0-8352 GCA_035628475.1 Salinarimonas sp.
AGCGCCTCGAGCACGGGGCGGCTCGCGCCCATCACGTTGTCGCTGGCGAAGTTCATGCCTGTTCCCTTCCGGATCGGGCCCGCTCTGTAGCCGGAAAGGACGCGGTCGTCAGGGGGGCCCGGCCGCCGGCCCGCCGACGCGATGCCATTCCGCAACGGGAACGGTGCCCCCGGAGCAAGAGGCATCCGCTTCGTTTCGCTTGCGATGCCTTGGCCGCAATAAAAGTCCAAAAACCGGCCCATTTGTCTCTTGTGCGGGGAATCGAAATCTGTCACCTTGCCCTTGGAAAAGGACAGTGATGCTGTCCCAATGGCGGCTGCGGCCGCTCCTGCCGCGAGAGGTTGAGACCCATGGCCGAGTCGGCCGAGCGAGATCTCAAACGGGACGCCCGCGCGACGCGGGTGCGGACGCGCGCCGGCTAGGGCAGCCGGCGGGGTCCGCGAGGCGCGGACGCTCCGGCACGGGACGACCGATCCTCGATCAAGACGACACCGGCGCACGGGCGAGGTGCGCCGCCAAGGGTTCGAACGGGCGCGAGGTGAGCGATGGCCGACCAGGGGAAGAAGACGCCGGACGGGACCGCCGCGAAGGCCAAGCCGCGCGGCTCGAAGCAGCGCCCGACCCCCGTCCGCGACCCGGGCCTCCCCGACCCGCAGGGACTCTACGATCCCGCCCGGGAGAAGGACGCCTGCGGCGTCGGCTTCATCGCCGACATGAAGAACCGCCGCAGCCACGCCATCGTCGAGCAGGGCCTGCAGATCCTGCGCAACCTCGACCATCGCGGCGCGGTGGGCGCCGACCCGAAGATGGGCGACGGCTGCGGCATCCTCGTCCAGATCCCGCATCGGTTCTTTTCCGCCGAATGCGCCAAGGAGGGCATCTGGCTGCCCGAGCCGGGAGCCTACGGCGTCGGCCATCTGTTCATGCCGCGCGACCCGGAGGGCTTCCGGATCGTGGAGGAGATCGTCGCCAAGGCCATGGCCGACGAGGGCCTCCCCGTCATCGGCTGGCGCGACGTGCCGGTGGATTCCTCGGACCTGGGCGAGAGCGTCAAGGCCTCCGAGCCCCTGCACCGGCAGATCTTCGTGGGCCGGCCCAAGTCCGCGGCCGACGCGGACGCTTTCGAGCGGCGCCTCTTCATCGCCCGCAAGGTGATCTCGAACGCGGTCTACGACCTCAAGGACCCGCGCACCCGGGGCTATTACCCCGTCTGCCTCTCCTCGCGCACGGTCGTCTACAAGGGCATGGTGCTGGTCACCCAGCTCGAGTCCTATTACCGCGACCTCACCGACCCCCGCTTCGAGAGCGCGCTGGCGCTCGTCCATCAGCGCTTCGCCACCAACACCTTCCCGACCTGGCAGCTCGCCCACCCGTACCGGATGGTCGCCCACAACGGCGAGATCAACACCCTGCGCGGCAACGTCAACTGGATGGCGGCGCGCCAGGCCTCGGTGGACTCGGAGCTGTTCGGCAACGACATCTCGAAGCTGTGGCCCATCTCCTACGAGGGCCAGTCCGACACGGCCTGCTTCGACAACGCGCTGGAGTTCCTGGTGCGCGGCGGCTACTCGCTGGCGCACGCCATGATGATGCTCGTGCCCGAGGCATGGGCCGGCAACCCCCTCATGGACGAGAGCCGGCGCGCCTTCTACGAGTACCATGCCGCCCTCATGGAGCCCTGGGACGGCCCCGCCGCCGTCTGCTTCACGGACGGGCGCCAGATCGGCGCGACGCTCGACCGCAACGGGCTTCGCCCCGCGCGCTACCTCGTCACCGACGACGGCCTCGTGGTGCTGGCCTCCGAGTTCGGCGTCCTGCCGATCCCCGAGGAGCGCATCGTCGAGAAGTGGCGCCTCCAGCCCGGCAAGATGCTGCTCATCGACCTGGAGCAGGGCCGCATCGTCTCCGACGACGAGATCAAGCGCTCGCTCGCCGAGGCGCTGCCCTACAAGGACTGGCTGCGCCGCACCCAGATCGTGCTCGAGGACCTGCGCCCCGTGCAGGCCCGCGAGAGCCGCACGGACGTGTCGCTGCTCGATCGCCAGCAGGCCTTCGGCTACACCTCCGAGGACCTGAAGCTCCTCATGCAGCCCATGGCCGTCACGGGCCAGGAGGCGGTGGGCTCCATGGGCACGGACACGCCGATCTCGGCGCTCTCCGACAAGGCGAAGCTCCTCTACACCTATTTCAAGCAGAACTTCGCCCAGGTCACGAACCCGCCGATCGACCCGATCCGCGAGGAGCTCGTGATGAGCCTCGTGTCCTTCATCGGGCCGCGCCCCAACATCCTCGACCTCGAGGGCACCTCGCGGCGCAAGCGGCTCGAGGTCCGCCAGCCGATCCTCACCAACGAGGATCTGGAGAAGATCCGCTGCATCGGGCATTTCGAGGATCGCTTCGACACCAAGACCCTCGACATCACCTACCCCGTGGAAGCGGGCGCCGACGGCCTCGACGGCGCCGTGGACCGGCTGTGCGACCGGGCCGAGGCCGCCGTGCACGGGGGCTACAACATCATCATCCTGTCCGACCGGATGGTGGGCCCCGACCGCATCCCGATCCCGGCGCTGCTGGCCACGGCCGCCGTGCACAACTACCTCATCCGCAAGGGGCTGCGCACCTCGGTCGGCCTGGTGGTCGAGTCCGGCGAGCCGCGGGAGATCCATCACTTCTGCTGCCTCGCGGGCTACGGCGCGGAGGCCATCAACCCCTATCTCGCCTTCGAGACCATCGCCGACATGCATGCGCGGGGCGAGCTGCCCGCGGAGGTCGACGAGGACGAGGCGATCAAGCGCTTCATCAAGTCCATCGGCAAGGGCATCCTCAAGGTGATGTCCAAGATGGGCATCTCCACCTACCAGTCCTATTGCGGCGCCCAGATCTTCGACGCGGTGGGCCTGCGCCGGGACTTCGTCGACCGCGACTTCTTCGGCACCGCCACCATGATCGAGGGCATCGGCATGGCGGAAGTCGGCGAGGAGACGGTGCGTCGCCACCGCGACGCCTTCGGCGACGCGCCGGTCTACCGGGACGCGCTGGACGTCGGCGGCGAGTACGCCTACCGGCTGCGCGGCGAGGAGCATGTCTGGAATCCCGACACGGTCGCGACGCTCCAGCACGCGGTGCGCACCAACGCCAGGGACCGCTACGAGGAATATGCCCGCCTCGTGAACGAGCAGGAGAGCCGGCTCAAGACGATCCGCGGCCTGTTCCGGCTCAAGGGCGCCGAGGAGCTCGGCCGGGCGCCGATCGCGCTGGACGCGGTCGAGCCCGCCGTCTCCATCGTGCGGCGCTTCTCCACCGGCGCCATGTCGCTCGGCGCCATCTCCAAGGAGGCGCACGAGACGCTCGCGCTCGCCATGAACGCCATCGGCGCCAAGTCCAACACGGGCGAGGGCGGCGAGGATTCCTCGCGCTACCGGCCGCGCCCCGACGGCAGCTCCAAGCGCTCGGCGATCAAGCAGGTCGCGTCCGGCCGCTTCGGCGTCACCACCGAGTACCTCGTCAACTCGGACATGATGCAGATCAAGGTGGCTCAAGGCGCCAAGCCCGGCGAGGGCGGCCAGCTGCCCGGCCACAAGGTCGACGCCAACATCGCGCGCCTGCGCCACTCGACGCCGGGCGTCGGGCTGATCTCGCCCCCGCCGCACCACGACATCTACTCGATCGAGGACCTGGCCCAGCTCATCTTCGACCTCAAGAACGTGAACCCGTCGGCCGACGTGTCCGTAAAGCTCGTGGCGGAGGTGGGCGTCGGCACGGTCGCGGCGGGCGTCGCCAAGGCGCGGGCCGACCACATCACGGTGTCGGGCTTCGAGGGCGGCACGGGCGCCTCCCCGCTCACCTCGATCAAGCACGCGGGCTCGCCGTGGGAGATCGGGCTTGCCGAGACGCAGCAGACCCTGGTGCTGAACAGGCTTCGCGGGCGCGTGGCGCTGCAGGCCGACGGCGGCATCCGGACCGGGCGCGACGCGCTCATCGCCTTCCTGCTCGGCGCCGACGAGATCGGCTTCTCGACCGCCCCGCTCATCGCGGCGGGCTGCATCATGATGAGGAAGTGCCACCTCAACACCTGCCCGGTGGGCGTGGCGACGCAGGACCCCGTGCTGCGCAAGCGCTTCAAGGGGCTCCCCGAGCACGTCGTCAACTACTTCTTCTTCGTGGCCGAGGAGCTGCGCGAGCTCATGGCCGCGATGGGCTTCTCGACCGTCGAGGAGCTCGTGGGGCGCTGCGACGCCCTCGACCGCGAGGCGGCGATCGACCACTGGAAGGCGGGCGGCCTCGACTTCTCGAAGCTCTTCCACCGCCCCGAGGTCGGCCCCGAGGTCGCGGTCCGGCACGTGGAGCGCCAGGTCCATCCCATCGCCGACGTGCTCGACCGCCGCCTCATCGAGCAAGCCATGCCGGCCCTGGAGCGCGGCGAGGCGGTGGAGATCGCGGAAAGCATCGGCAACGCCGACCGCACGGTGGGCGCGATGCTGTCGGGGGAGGTCGCGCTTCGCTACGGCCACGAGGGCCTGCCCGACGACACGATCCGGGTGCGCCTCGCGGGCACGGCCGGCCAGAGCTTCGGCGCCTGGCTCGCGGCGGGCGTGACGCTGACTCTGGAGGGCCAGGCCAACGACTACGTGGGCAAGGGCCTGTCGGGCGGCAAGCTCGTGATCCGGCCGGCTCCGGAAGCGCGGGCGCCCGCCGAGCGCTCGATCATCGTGGGCAACACGGTGCTCTACGGCGCCATCGCGGGCGAGTGCTATTTCCGCGGCGTCGCGGGCGAGCGCTTCGCCGTGAGGAACTCGGGCGCCGTCGCGGTGGTCGAGGGCACGGGCGACCACGGCTGCGAGTACATGACGGGCGGCGTCGTCGTGGTGCTCGGCCAGACCGGGCGCAACTTCGCGGCCGGCATGTCGGGCGGCATCGCCTACGTGCTCGACGAGGACGGCTCGTTCGCCCGGCGCTGCAACCTCTCCATGGTCGACCTCGAGCCGGTGCCGGAGGAGGAGGACCTCATGCAGCGCCTCCACCACCATGGCGGCGACCTCGAGACCAAGGGGCGCATCGACGTGCTCGCCAACATGTCGGGCCATGACGAGGAGCGCCTCATGCAGCTCATCTCCAACCACCATACCTACACGGGCTCGACGGTGGCGAAGGCCATCCTCGACGACTGGGCGACCTACCGGACGCGCTTCGTGAAGGTGATGCCCGTGGAGTACCGGCGGGCCCTGCAGGAGATGGAGCGGGCGCAGATGATGCACGCGGCGGAGTGAGGTAACGGCTTGTTCGCGCCGCGCAGGCGGCCTATGTTCAGGCATATGCCAAAGGAGGCGCGCATGTCGGTCAAGCGGGTGAGCCTGTTCCGGAACGGCGCCAACCAGGCGGTGCGGATTCCGCGGGAGTTCGAGCTGCCGGGGACCGAGGCCGTCATGCGCAAGGAGGACGGGCGGCTCGTCATCGAGCCCGCCGCGCCGGCCTCCCTGATCGAGTATCTCCGGCAGATGGAGCCGGTCGACGAGGAATGGCCTGAGATCGAGGATCCGCCGCCGGAGCCTGTCGATCTGTGATGCGGTACCTGCTGGACACGAACGTCCTGTCGGCCCTCATACGGGCGCCGACAGGGCCGATCCTGCGGAGGATCGAGGCGGTCGGCGCTGTGAGGGTCTATACGAGCGTGGTCGTTGCCGCCGAGATGCGGTTCGGAGCCGCCAGGAAGGGATCGCAGCGGCTGACCACGGAGGTCGAGGCGATCCTCGGGCGGATCGCCGTGGCGGAGATCAAGCCGCCCGTCGATCGGGTCTATGCGGCTCTCCGCCATGAGCTCGAGGCGCGGGGGCGGCCGATCGGCACGAACGATCTGTGGATCGCGGCTCAGGCGATCCACGACGGGAGCGTCGTCGCGACGGGAAATGTCGGCGAGTTCGGCCGTGTGCCGGGGCTGACGATCGAGGATTGGACGAGAGCCTGACGGCTGGGCCGGACGGCGGCAGAGGATGATGGGGCACGGACGATGGGCAAGGTCACGGGCTTTCTCGAATATGACCGCCAGGAGCAGAAGTACCAGCTCGCGGGCGACCGGATCCGGCACTTCCGGGAGTTCACGCTCCCCCTGGAGGACCGCGACCTGCAGAAGCAGGCCGCGCGCTGCATGGATTGCGGCGTGCCCTTCTGCCACGGGCCGACGGGCTGCCCCGTCCACAACCAGATCCCGGACTGGAACGACCTCGTCTTCAGCGACGCCTGGGAGGAGGCCGCGCGCAACCTCCACTCCACCAACAACTTCCCCGAGTTCACCGGCCGCGTCTGCCCCGCGCCCTGCGAGGAGGCCTGCACGCTCAACCTCGAGAACCAGCCCGTCACCATCAAGACCATCGAGCAGGCCATCGCCGACAAGGCCTGGGACATGGGCTGGGTGAAGCCGGAGCCCCCGGAGCGGCTCACGGGACGGCGCGTCGCCGTGATCGGCTCCGGGCCCGCGGGGCTGGCTGCCGCGCAGCAGCTCGCCCGCGTCGGCCACGACGTCCATGTCTTCGAGCGGGAGCCCAAGCCCGGCGGCCTCCTGCGCTACGGCATCCCCGACTTCAAGATGGAGAAGCACCACATCGAGCGGCGCGTGAAGCAGATGGAGGCCGAGGGCGTGGTCTTCCATTGCGGCGTCGACATCGGCGTGACCAAGAGCTTCGCCTCGCTTCACAATGAGTTCGACGCGGTGCTGCTCGCGGGCGGCGCCGAGGACCCGCGCGATCCCAAGCTCCCGGGCCAGGACCTCAAGGGCGTGCACTACGCCATGCCCTATCTCACCCAGTCGAACCGGCGGGTGAACCGGGAGGATATGGGCGGAGCGCCCGACATCCTCGCGGGCGGCAAGCACGTGGTGGTGATCGGCGGCGGCGACACGGCCTCCGACTGCGTCGGCACCGCCTTCCGCCAGGGCGCGCTCTGCGTCACGCAGCTCGACATCCGCCCCAAGCCCCCCGAGCGGGAGGACAAGCTCACCGTGTGGCCCTACTGGCCCACCAAGATGCGCACCTCGTCCTCGCAGGCCGAAGGGGCCGAGCGCGAGTTCGCGGCCGCGACGCTCGGCATCGAGGGCAAGAACGGGCGCGTCACGGGCGTCCTCTGCGCCCGGGTCGACGAGAAGCGCCAGCCGATCCCCGGCACCGAGTTCGTCATCAAGGCCGACCTCGTCTTCATCGCGATCGGCTTCGCGGGGCCCGTCAAGGCGGGGCTCCTGGAGCAGGCCGAGGTCGCCCTCGACCGGCGCGGCAACGTGCTGGCGGATGACCGCGTCTATCGCACCTCGGCGGAGAAGGTCTTCGTCGCCGGCGACATGCGCCGCGGCCAGTCCCTCGTGGTCTGGGCGATCCGGGAGGGCCGCCAGGCGGCCCGCGCCATCGACCGGCAGCTCATGGGCGCCACCACCCTGCCGGCCTGACCGGGGAGCCATCCGCTCCCCGCCGGAGCCTGTACCGACGCGCTCCGTCGAGCGCCGAGGCGCGCGCCGCGTCCCTCGGGAGGAACCGTCCCGGCCTCAGTTCTGGGCCGCCGGCGCGGGCTCCTGGGCCGGGCGCTGGGCCCGCTGCGGCCGCGGCTGCGGGGCCCGCTGCTCCTGGCGAGACTCCTGGCGGGGCTCCTGGCGCGGTCGCTCGGCGTTCTCGCGGCGGGCGGCGGGCGGCTGGTTGGCGCGGGCCGGACGCTCGGCGCCGCGGCGCGCCGGCGGCGGCTCCTCGGCGAGCGGCACGATTTGCGGCGAGTTGAGGTCGTAGGTCGTGTTGCGCAAGGGATCGCGCGGCGTTCCCTCGACGGCGTCGAAGCCGCGGCCCGGGCGCCCGCCGGTCGGCCCCGGCAGGGGGGCGGGCGTCGCCGCGAAGGCCGCGGGAGCCGTGTCGGTGGCCTCGGTGCGGCTCTCGGTCGGCGGCGGCTCGGCCCGGTCGACCTGGGCCGGCGGCGCGGCGGCCGCGGGATCGCGGGACCGCTCGACCTGGCGCCAGCGCGCCACGTTGCGGTTGTGCTGGTCGAGGGTCTCGGCGAAGGCGTGGCCTCCCGTCCCGTCGGCCACGAAATAGAGCTCCTTGGTGCGCGAGGGATTGGCCACCGCCTCCATGGCGGCGCGGCCCGGATTGGCGATGGGGCCCGGCGGCAGGCCGTCGATCGTGTAGGTGTTGTAGGGCGTGGGCTGGTTGATCTCGCTGCGCAGGATGCCCCGCCCCAGCGTGCCCTTGCCGCCCACGAGCCCGTACACGATCGTCGGGTCGCTCTGGAGGCGCATGCGCCTGTTGATGCGGTTGATGAACACCCCCGCGACCCGCGTGCGCTCGTCGGCCCGCCCCGTCTCCTTCTCGACGATGGAGGCGAGGA
>DASPJU010000613.1:0-4296 GCA_035628475.1 Salinarimonas sp.
GAGGAGGGTTGCCGTCCGCGAGTTCATCATCGACGGCAACGTGCCCCCGCGACGTGTGTTCCGGCGCGGCCGGATCAGGTCGGGTCCTTGCTCCCCAATCCGCCTACGTGCCCCTGCGCGTAGAGCTGCAGGCCGATCTGCGAGATGAGCTCAAGCTGCGCTTCGAGGACGTCGATGCGGCCTTCCTCGTCGGTCGCGAGGTCCTCGAACAGGCGCTTGGTGACCTGGTCGTTGATCGAGTCGCAGTACTTCGCGGCTTTCAGGTCCAGGGAGCGTGCCTCGACCTCCGCCGCGAGGTCGCACTCGATCACCTCATGGACGTTCTGGCCGATGCGGAGCGGGTCGAGGACCTGCAGGTTCGGGTGCCCCTCAAGGAAGAGGATGCGGTCGACGAAGCGGTCCGCGTGGACCATCTCCTCGATGCTCTCCTTCTTCCTTTGCTTCGCCAGGTTATTGCAATCCCAATTGTCCAGCATGCGGTAATGCAGCCAGCACTGGCTGACGGCCGTCAGCCCGCTCCGCAAGCCACGGTTCAGGTGCTCGACGACCGTGTCGTCGCCCTTCATGGCGTTCCCCCCGTTGCTGCGGGGGCGGTCCTAGCTTGGCGGCAGGGATCGTCGATGCCACGTGCCCGATCCATGCCGCCTCGGCTCGGGGCGTGCGCATGTTCGCGAGGCTGCCCTGGGTCTGCCAGGGAGCGGGCACGGGGTGCGCGCAGCACGCGTCCTCGCGGCAGCCGGACGGATCGCGGCCGCAGGGTGCCTCGGCGATCATGGAGCGGATGGTGGGAGCGCAGCGCCCGCATTGCGGGGTGCATCCGAGGCACCGCTGGACCTGGCCCGGGGTCCGGGGGCAACCCGGACCGGGACCGATGCAGTCCTTGATGGCGTCGCTGGTGATCAGGTTGCAGGAGCAGACGATCATCGGGCCCGCTCCACCGCTCAGGCGTCGAGGCGGCGAAGGGCTGCGGTATCCCGCAGAACGATCGTGCGGCGCTTGGCGGGGAGCTCGATCACGCCCTGCCGCTCCAGCTGGGTCAGGGAGCGCGAGACGGTCTCGATGGTGAGGCCGAGGTGGTCGGCGATGTCGGTGCGGCACATCGGCAGGTCGACGGCTGCTTCGCCGGCGCGCTCCGCCATGCCGAGCAGGAAGGCGGCGATCTTCTCCAGGGCCGACTTCCGCCCGAGCAGGAGCATGTGGTCCTGCGCGCGCTCAAGGGCCCGCATCATCGACGAGAGCACCTCCGCGGCGAAAGCGCTGTCCGAGGCCGCAAGGGTCTGGAGACCGCACAGGCGGTAGGCCGCCACCACGGCATCCTCGGCAGCCTCCGCCGTGAAGCGGTGCTCGTCGCCGGCCTCGACGCCGAAGATGTCGCCGGCCATGTGGAAGGCGTTGATCTGGCGCCGGCCGTCGCTGAGGAGCTTGAAGGTGCGAACCGTGCCCTTCACGACCTTGTAGAAGTAGGCCGCGCGGTCGCCCTCCGAGAAGAGGCCCTCGTCCTTGCGCAGCGCCCGTGTCGTGCCGACGGCGCGCATCTCGGAGGCGGCGGGAGCCGCGGGAGCGCGACGGAGGACGGCGGGTGTGGCGAGCGCGGCGTACATGGGACCCTCGAGGGCTGGTCTTGGCTTGGACCCAGGGGTAGCCCGGTGCAGCGGGGCTCGAAATTCAGATGCTCTCCTAAGGGATGGCCCGTAGGGGGTTCCCGGATCAGGCCTGCGGCGTGAGGGCGCCGCGAATCCCGTCGAGGAGCGAGCCGTCGTCGAGGGGTTTCTCCAGCACGTTGAGGAAGCCGGCGCGCCTGGCGCTGCGGCGCATGTCGTCGGTGGCCTTGCCGGTGATAAGGATGGCCGGGATGTCGATGTCGCGCAGGCGCAGCGCGTCGACGAGCTCGACCCCGTTCATGGCGGGCATGTGGTAGTCGACGACGATGCAGCCCTTCTTCGGAAGGTCGACGTCGGCCAGCAACTCGGCCCCGCCCTGGTAGGCGTGCACGGTCAGGCCCTCAAGCTCCAGGGCGAACTTCAAGGCGTTCCGGACGGCGTCGTCGTCGTCAACGACGATCACCGATCCCGTGGTCGCGGGCATCACAGGGTCCTCGCATAGCGTCCCCGGGCTCTCTCGCCCTGGGACCGGCTCCAACCCTATATGGCCCCGCGGGGTCGGCCCGTGAAATTCAGGGATTGACCTTAGGGATTGGCGGCAGGGGTCAGCCCCGCGGTCAGGGCCATGCGCACGAGCTCCGACAGGCTCTTGGCTTGCATCTTGGTCATCACGTTGGCCCGGTAGATCTCGACGGTACGGGGCGAGATCCCGAGATCGTAAGCGATCACCTTGTTGGCCTTGCCGGCGACGAGCCCCTCCAGGACCTGGCGCTCGCGCTCGGAGAGCGAGCCGACGCGGCCCTGCATCTCGGTCGTCCGGGCATCCTGGTGGACGGCCCGCTCCTGGCGCTCGAGGGCGGCGCGGACGGTCGCGAGGAAGCCCTCGTCGTCGAAGGGCTTCTCGACGAAGTCGATGGCGCCCTCCTTCATGGCCTCGACCGCGAGCGGCACGTCGGCATGGCCCGTCATGACGATGACCGGTAGCCCGATCCCCCGCTCCTTGAGCGCTCGCATGAAGGCGATCCCGTCGGTGCCGGGCATGCGCACGTCGGTCACGATGCAGCCGGCCGACAGGTCCCCCACCTTGGCGAGAAAGGCGTCGGCGCTCTCGTGCAGCCGCACCGGCAGCCCGTCCGAGGCGAGAAGGAAGGAGAGCGACTGCCGGACCGCGACGTCGTCGTCCACCACATGCACCACCGCTTCAGTGCTCATCTGCAAGCTCCTTCTCGTGCACGATCCTCAACGTGAAGCGGAACGTCGTTCCCTCGCCCGGCCTGGTCTCGACCCAGATCTTGCCGCCATGCGCCTCGATGATGGTCCTGCAGATCGACAGGCCGACGCCCATCCCGTGCTTCTTCGTCGTCACGAAGGGCTGGAACAGCTGCGCGGCGACCGCGCTATCGATGCCGGTGCCGGTGTCGGCGACGCTCACCTCGACGAGGTCACCCCCGGGCTGGGGGGCCGTGGCGATCACCAGGTTGCGGGGTTGGCAGTCCTGCATGGCCTCGATGGCATTGCGGACCAGGTTGAGGAGCACCTGCTGGACCTGCACCTTGTCCACCAGGACCAGCTTCGCCGCCGGGTCGAGACGGAAGGAGACCCGCACGCCGCGCTCCTTGGCGCCCACCAGAGCGAGCGCGCTCGCCTCCTCGATGAGCTTGGGCAGGTTCTCGACGTGGCGCTCGCTCTCGCCGCGCGCCACGAACTCCCGCAGGTGCCGGATCACGTCGCCGGCGCGCAGCGCCTGCTCGGCGGCCTGGTTCACCGCATCGCTGAGCATCGGCACTTGAGGGCCCTCCATGCGCTGGAGGATGCGACGGCAGCCCTTGAGGTAGTTCGCGATGGCCGTGAGCGGCTGGTTGATCTCATGCGCGAGGGTCGAGGCCATCTCGCCCAACGCCGTGAAACGCGACATGTGGACGAGTTCGGACTGCAGCTCCTGCAACCGCGTCTCGGTGCGCTGGCGCTCCGTGAGGTCGCGGATGAAGCCCGTGAAGTAGCGGCTGCCGCCCGAGCGCATCTCGCCTACCGAGAGCTCCATCGGGAAGGTGGAGCCGTCCTTGCGCTGGCCGACCACCACGCGACCGATCCCGATGATGCGGCGCTCGCCCGTCCTGAGATAGCGGTGCATGTAGCCGTCATGCTGCGAGCGGTAGGGCTCGGGCATGAGGACGCTGATGTTCTGCCCCGTCACCTCGTCGGGGTGGTACCCGAACTGGCGCACCGCGGTCGTGCTGAACGACTGGATCAGCCCGGCTTCGTCGATGACGATCATCGCGTCCGGCACCGTCTCCAGGATGGACGTGAGGTGGGCCTCTCTCGCGCGCAGCGCCTCCTCCGCCGAGAGCCGCTCCGTGACGTCGCGGATCATCTTGGCAAAACCGTGCACCGTGCCGGCATGGTCTTGCACCCGGGTCACGGTCACGCTCGCGAGGTACCGTGTCCCGTCCTTGCGCACCCGGACACCCTGTTCCTCGTAGCGCCCCGTGGCCCGCACGGCCGCGAGCTCCCGCTCCGGCAGGCCCGCCTGCGCGGCCTCGGGCGGGTAGAAGATCGAGAAGTGGCGGCCCATGACCTCGTCCTCGGACCAGCCGGTGATATGCTCGGCGCCACGGTTCCATGTCGTGATGCGTCCGTCGCAGTCGAGCACGATGAGGCCCACGTCCGTGATCGCGTCGAGAAGGAGCTCCGCCGA
>DASPJU010000614.1:0-7278 GCA_035628475.1 Salinarimonas sp.
CTTGCGTCTACCGGTTTCGCCACGTCCGCATGGCTGCGAGCGGTAGCCCGGCGGGGCGCCGCGATCAAGCGGGCGGGCGCCAGCCGTAGAGCCAATCGTAGGCCCCGGTCATGGCCTGCGGGCTGCGCCGGCTCATGACGAGGTCGCGGACGAGCGCGATCGGCGCGGGCGCGTGATAGATGTGGCCGTTGCGGCGCGCCGCGTCCTGGACCCGCCGGGCGCGGGGCAGGCGCGCGGCCTCGTAGGCGCGCAGCGCCTCCGGGATGGTGTCGCCGGCCTTGAGGCAGGCCGCCAAGGTCGCGGCGTCCTCGACGGCGAGCGCCGCCCCCTGCGCCAGGAACGGCAGGACCGGATGGGCCGCGTCGCCCACCAGCGCCAGGGCGCCCCGAGCCATGACCTGGGCCGGCAGGTCGAGGAGCGGCCAGAGCAGCCACTCGCGGGGCGCCGCGATCAGCCCGCGCAGGGGCTCGGCCGAGCGGGCGTGGAGCGCCTGGATGAGCGCGGGGTCGCCGGGGGCCGACCAGCCCTCCACGGGCTCCCGGCGCCGCTCCACGGCCACGACGTTGACGAGTTGCCCGCCCGCGATCGGGTAATGAACCACGTGCCCGCCGGGCCCTAGCCACAGGCCCGTCTCGTCGCCCGCGAGATCCCGCGGCACGGCCTCGCGCGGGAGCGTCGCGCGCCACGCGACGTGGCCGCGATAGGCGGGCGCGCGCCTATCCCCGAGCGCCGCGCGGACCCCCGAGCGCACGCCGTCCGCGCCCACCAGCAGGTCGGCCTCGATCTCCTCCAGGGCCCCCGCGGCGGTGCGGATGCGCGCCAGGGGGCGCTCGCCCGGGGTGACCGCCTCGAGGGAACGGCCGACGAGGAGGCGCAGGTTGGGGCTCGCCCGCACGGCGTCGAGGAGGATCGTGTGCAGGTCGGCGCGGCGGATCACCAGATAGGGGGCGCCGAAGCGCTCGCGCATGAAGGCGCCGAGCGCCACGCCCCCGACGACCCGCCCGGAGCGGGCGTTGCGCACCACCACCGCCGGCGGCTCGAAGCCCGCGCGGCGCAGGGGGGCGCCCAGGCCCAGATCGATGAGCACCCGGCTCGCGTTGGGCGAGAGCTGGAGCCCCGCCCCGGTCTCCTGGAACCCCGTGCGCCGCTCCAGGAGCGTGGTGGGCAGGCCGATGCGCGACAGGCAGAGCGCGGCCGTCAGCCCCCCGATCCCGCCGCCGACGACGATGGCGGCGGTCACGTCAGCGCAGGTTGTCGCCGGGCGCCTTGTCGGCGCGCTCGTGATAGAGGCATTCGGCCGGCTGCGCCCCGCCCTCGCCGAGGCTCGCCTCGTAGCGGAACAGGGTCGAGCAATAGGGGCAGACGATGTCCGCGTCCGAGCCCATGTCGAGGAAGGAATGCGGGTGGTCCAGGGGCGGCGTCGCCCCGATGCACATGAACTCCTTGGAGCCGACGTGAATCACGGGCACGCCGGGGTCGTTGTGGAAATGGGGAATGGTGCCGGTGGCCATCGATGGGGGTCCCGTCCAGGATTCGGCGCGCACCATAGGGGTAGAGGCGGCGGCGCGAAAGCCCGCCCTTGGCGTTCGCCGGCAGGCGATCGCGCGCCCCGAGGCGGTCCCTCGCGACGGCCTGGGGCCACGGCCCCCGACGGAACCGGCTTTCCGGCCACGGCTCCGCCCCAACGCGGCCGCCACGTGCCGGACGGAACGGTGTAGGAATGCTATCTCCCCGTGTTCCGCGCGGAGGATGGCACCGCTGTCACCTTGACGCCTCCCGCGCCATGGCCTCACCTCGCGGCTCCCGGAGACCCGCCATGACCGCCCTCGACCGGATCCGCGCCTACCATCCCGAGCTCACCGTTATCCGCCGCGACCTGCACGCCCATCCCGAGATCGGCTTCCGGGAGGAGCGCACCTCGGGCATCGTCGCCGAGCGGCTCGCGGCCTGGGGCGTCGAGGTCCATCGCGGGATCGGGGGCACCGGGGTCGTGGGGGTGCTGCGCGGCGGGGGCGATGCCCGGCGCGTCGGGCTGCGGGCCGACATGGACGCGCTGCCCATCACGGAGGCGACGGGGGTGCCCTACGCCTCCACGAGGCCCGGGACCATGCATGCCTGCGGCCATGACGGCCACACCGCGATGCTGCTCGGCGCCGCGCGCTACCTCGCCGAGACCCGCGCCTTCGACGGCACGGCGGTGTTCATCTTCCAGCCCGCCGAGGAGGGGCTAGGCGGCGCCCGCGCCATGCTGGCGGACGGGCTGTTCGAGCGCTTCCCGTGCGACGAGATCTACGGCCTGCACAACGCCCCCGACCTGCCCCTCGGCCAGGTCGCGGCGCGCCCGGGCCCGGCCATGGCGGGGGCGGACTTCTTCGACGTCCGGCTCGCCGGCCGGGGCTCGCACGGGGCCTATCCGCACCGGGGCGTCGATCCCATGCCCGGCGCCTTCGCGCTCGGCCAGGCGCTGCAGACGGTGGTGAGCCGCGCGGTCGATCCCCTGGAGGCCGCCGTGGTGTCGGTGACCCAGGTCCATGCGGGGGCGGCCTACAACGTGATCCCCGACGGCGTGCATCTGGCCGGCACCATGCGGACCTTCGACGACCGGGTGCGGGTGCTGACCCGCGAGCGCCTGCGGGCGCTCGCCGAGGGCATCGCGGCCGCGCACGGGCTCGTCGCGCAGGTCGACATCCGCGACATCTTCACGGTGCTCGACAACCACCCCGCCGCGACGCAGGCCGCCGCCGACGCGGTGCGAGAGCTGTTCGGGGACGGCGCGCTCGATCCCGACCCGCAGCCGCAGATGGGCTCGGAGGATTTCGCCGACATGCTGCGCGCCGTGCCGGGCGCCTATGTCTGGCTCGGCGCCGGCGGGGGCGCGGCCCTGCACAACGCGGCCTACGACTTCAACGACGAGATCCTGCCGCTCGGCGCGGCGCTGCTGGCGCGTCTCGTGGAGCGGCGCTGCACGGCCTGAGGGACGGGCCCGTCCCGGCGACCATCCAGAGGTCGGCGCGGCCGCAGTGAGGCATCTCCCCCGCGAGGGGGGAGAGGACACGCACCACCGTCTCGCCAGAGCTTCTGGGCGTCCCCATCAGCCCTCAGGTGAAGCGGCGCAGCTTCTCGCTCGTGTCGAGGGCGTCGATCTCCGCGAAGGCCGCGGCGTCGGGGCCGACCGGGGCGGGGGCGGCGACCGGCACGAACATGATGTCCTCGGCATCCGCGAGGTCCCCGAGGGGGGCCTCCAGGATCACGCCGTCCACGTCGCTCTGGCTCAGGGCCTCGTCCCCGCTCAAGGTGCGGGAGAGATCGGGCCGGCCGGGGTCGGCGGCCTCCTCACCCTCGGGCGCGCCCCAGATGTCGATCATCGCGTTGAGGCGCCCCTCGAGGAAGCGCAGGGTCTGGACGATCTTCACGACGCGCTGGGCCGTCAGGTCCTGGAAGGAGCAGGCGGTGTAGATCTCGGTGGCGCGCCGGTCGAGCTCGTCGCAGAGCGTGTCGTTGGCGCCCTCCTCGCGCAGGGTCCAGGCGGCCTCCTGCACGTGCTCGGCGGCCTCCAGGATCTCGGAGGTGGCGCGCTCGGTGGTGCGCACGATGCCGTCCAGCGCCTCGGAGGCCACCACGAGGTCGGTCTGGGCGTGGTCGGAGGGGCGGATCGAGGCGATCTCGCTCTTGGTGCGGGTGATGGCCCTGGCCATGTCGACGAGGTCGAAGCGCAGGCGGTCCATGGACTGCACTTGGCGCTCGCCCGCGACGGCCTGCTCCAGGCGCTCGATGGCGGCGAGCAGGATCCCTGTGTCGGCGGTGCGGTTGCGCCGCGCATATTCGGACAGGAACCAGCGCCCCCGCGCGGTCTCCATCACGGCGAGCTCGATCGCCTCGTAATCCGACTCGCTGATCGGCGTCAGCGCCTTCGATTCGCTCATGGGTCCGCCCGTCGCGCCAGAGGCCCGAATCCTTTAAGGGCCAGTGTCGGCCACAAGCAATGGACCGCAAGTCCTTATCACGCGATTGACGAACCGTTCCCGCACCCGGTCGTGGTGAATGCAGTCCCAAGATTCCCGCTCCGACGCCCTGCGCCTGGCCGCCCTGCACGGGGCGTCCTTCGCCGTGATCGGCGTCTCGATGCCGTTCCTGCCCGTCTGGATGGAGAGCCGCGCCCTGGGACCGGCCGCTATCGGCGTGCTGCTGGCGATCCCGACCGTCGTGCGCGTGCTCGCGACCGCGCCGCTCATGCGGCTCGCCGACCGGCCGGGGGGCGCCTTCGGGCTTCTCGTCGCGGGCCACGGCGTCACCGCCGTGGGCTACGGCCTGATGCTCGGGGCGGGGGACGCGGTCGCGATCGGGGCGCTCGTCGCCCTCGTGGCCCTGGCGCAGGCCACCATCGTACCCACCGGCGATCTGCTCACCACGGAGGCGGTGCGCGCGAATCCGGGGCTCAATTACGGCCGCCTGCGGGTCTGGGGATCGCTCGCGTTCCTCGCCACGAGCCTCGGCGGCGGCGTGGGGCTCGCCGTCCTGCCCCCCGACGGGATCCTGTGGAGCCTCGTCGGGCTCGCCCTCCTGGCGCTGGCGGTCGCGGCCTGGGCGGCGCGCCCGCTCGCCCGGGGCGGCGGCGAGGCCGTGCCTCCGGCGGCGCGCCTGCGCCTCGACCTGCCGCGCCCGCTCGTCCTGGCGATCCTGGCCTGCGCGCTCATCCAGGCGAGCCACGCGGCGGTCTACGCCTTCGGCAGCATCCACTGGCGGGCCTTGGGGTTCTCGGGCCCGGTCATCGGCGGGTTCTGGGCGATCGGCGTCGTGGCCGAGATCGGGCTGTTCGTCGGGCTGGGGGGCGCGGTGGGCGGCGGCGCGCGGGGCCTCGGCCTGGTGGCGCTGGGGGGCGCGGCCGCCGTGCTGCGCTTCGGCGCGCTCGCCCTCGATCCGGGCCTCGCCGCCACCGTCCTCCTCCAGGCCATGCACGCGTTGACCTTCGCGGCGACGCATCTGGGCGCCATGGCGGCGCTGACCGCGCTCTCGCCGCCGGGCCGGCGCGGCGCCGCGCAGGGCGCCTATGCGGCCGCGGTGGCGCTGGCCGTCGCGCTCGCCACCGTCGCCTCGGGCCTGATCTACCGCGCCGCCGGCCCCGCCGCCTTCGCGGCCATGGTGCCGCTGGCGCTCGCCGGCACGGCGCTCGCGTTCGCCGCCATGCGGGCGGGGAGGGGTGGGCGCCGAGAGGATCCCTAGGCAGCGCCTACCCCCACAGGGTGGGCGCGGGCGGGTGGACGAGGCTGCCCTCGAAGCGCAGGCCGTTGTCGCGGTCGCGGGCGAGCAGGAGCGGCCCGTCGAGGTCGACGAAGCGGGCGCGGGGCGTGAGCAGCATGGCGGGCGCCATGGCGAGCGAGGTCGCCAGCATGCAGCCCACCATCACGGCGAGCCCCCGCTCCTGGGCTGCCTGCGCCGTCGCGAGCGCCTCCGTGAGGCCTCCGGTCTTGTCGAGCTTGATGTTCATGGCGTCGTAGAGCGCCGCGATCCGGTCGAGGTTGCGCCGGTCGTGCGCGCTCTCGTCGGCGCAGACGAGGACGGGGCGCTCCACCTCGGCGAGCGCGTCGTCGGCGCCCGCGGGCAGGGGCTGCTCCACCAGCGCGAAACCCGCGTCGGCGCAGGCCCTCAGGTGCGAGACGAGGCGCTCGGCCGCCCAGCCCTCGTTGGCGTCCGCGATGAGGGTGGCGTCGGGGGCCGCGTCCCGCACGGCGCGGATGCGCTCGAGGTCTCCGTCCGGCCCGCCGAGCTTGATCTTGAGGATCGGCCGGTCGGCGGCCTTGGCGGTCGCCTCGGCCATCTCCTCGGGGCTGCCGAGGCTGATCGTGTAGGCCGTGGTGGCCGGGCGCAGGCGGTCGATGCCCGCGAGCACGGCGGCGGGCACCCGGGCGCGCTTGGCCTCGAGATCCCACAGGGCGCAGTCGACCGCGTTGCGGGCCGCGCCCGCCGGCATGGCGTCCTGCAGGCCCGAGCGGTCGAGGCCCGCCTCGAGGCGCGGGCGCAAGGCCTCGATCGCCGCCACCACGCCGTCCACGGTCTCGCCGTAGCGGGCGTAGGGAACGCACTCGCCCCAGCCGGCGGCCCCGTCCTCCTCGAGGCGCACCGTGACCACCACGGCCTCCGTGCGCGCCCCGCGCGAGATCACGAAGCGGCCCGCGATGGGAAAGCGCTCCACCGCGACGTCGAGCCTGCGCGTCATGCCGTCCCTCCCGCCGCTCGACTCGGCGGCGCCGGGCAGGCTATCACCGATCCGACCCGCTTTTCCAAGGCCCCGCCCGTGCCGAGCACGCTGACCCACGAGCCCCACGCCGTCCTCGACCGCGACGGGACGGGCGCGCGCGTGCTGCTGTCGGGCCGCTGGACCGCCGACCAGGCGCCCGGCGTCGAGGCCCGGGTCGCGGAGGTGGCGGGCGCCGTGGCGGACGAGCGCCGCGTGCTCCTCGATCTCGCGGGCGTCGAGCGCCTCGACACGCTGGGGGCCTGGGTCCTCGACCGCACCCGTCACGAGCTCGGGACCCGGGGGCTCTCGGCGGATTTCGTCAATGCCCGGGCCGAGCACCGCATCCTCCTCGACGAGGTCGCCTATCGCGGCTTCCAGAAGGACGAGCCGGTGCGCCGGTCCAAGGCAATCGATTTCCTGGCCGAGGTCGGCGAGGCGGTGGTGGGTGCCGGCCGCGACTTCGCGGCGGGAATCTCCTTCCTCGGCGAGGTGGTGGCGGCCCTGATCCGGGTCGCGACGCGGCCCCGGCGCTTCCGCGGCACCTCGGTGGTGCACCATCTCGAGCACATCGCGTTCCGCGGCGTGCCGATCATCGTGCTGATCTCGTTCCTGGTCGGCTGCATCGTGGCCCAGCAGGGCATCTTCCAGCTGCAGCGCTTCGGGGCCGGGCCCTTCGTCGTCAACCTCGTGGGCATCCTGGTCCTGCGCGAGCTGGCGGTCCTGCTCACCTCCATCATGGTCGCGGGGCGCTCGGGCTCCGCCTTCACGGCCGAGATCGGCTCCATGAAGATGCGCGAGGAGATCGACGCGCTGCGCGTCATGGGCCTCGATCCCATCGAGGTGCTGATCGTCCCGCGCATCCTCGCCCTCGTCATCGCCCTGCCGCTGCTCACCTTCCTCTCGGCCATGGCGGCGCTCGCGGGGGGCGGGGCGGTGGCCTGGATCTACGGCGACATCAGCCCGGACGTGTATCTCGCGCGGCTTCGCGCCTCGATCGCCTTCAACACCTTCATGGTCGGCCTCATCAAGGCGCCCTTCATGGC
>DASPJU010000615.1:0-9908 GCA_035628475.1 Salinarimonas sp.
AAACAAGCTCCTCCAGCTCCGGCGCGGGCACCCGCGGCCGTGACCCCGCCTCGGCGCGCCTGCCCTGCAGCAAGGCCTGCGAGACATAGTACCGGTACCTCACGCCCCCGCGCTGGGCGTAGCTCGGGCTCATGGGGTTGCCGCGATCGTCGAACACCAGACCGAGCAGCAGGGCGGCCGAACCTTCCCGCCGACGTTTCCCTTCGTGAGCCCCCTCGGCCAGACGGGCCTGCACTGCATCCCAGACCCCACGATCGATCACCGGCTCATGCTGGCCCGCATAGCGCTTCCCCTTGTGCGTGATCTCGCCCAGGTACACGGGGTTGGACAGGAGCTTGTAGAGGTGGCCCCGGCTGAACGACCCCCCACCGGTCCGCTTGCCCGTCCCATCCACCCGTTCGGGAATGAGGATCCCTCTCTCACTCAGATCGCGCTTGAGCGCATGCACGCTGCCCAGCCGCAGGTACCCGGCGTACACCTCGCGCACGAGTGCCGCATGCTCCTCGACAAGGTGCAGGGCCCGCTCGTGGACGCGGTAGCCCAGGGGCACCACGCCACCCATCCAGATGCCCTTCTTCTTGCTGGCCGCAATCTTGTCGCGAATGCGCTCGCCCGTGACCTCGCGCTCGAACTGCGCAAACGACAGCAGCACGTTGAGGGTCAACCGCCCCATGCTCGATGTCGTGTTGAAGGCCTGCGTCACCGACACGAAGCTCACGCCATGGGTGTCGAACTCCTCTACAAGCTTCGCAAAATCGGCCAGCGAGCGCGTGAGCCGGTCCACCTTGTATACCACCACCACGTCCACGCGCCGCGCCCGGATCTCGGCCAAGAGCGCCTGCAGGGCAGGTCGGTCCAGCGATCCGCCCGAGAAGCCCCCGTCGTCGTATCGGCCTGGCAGGCATCGCCAGCCCTCGTGGGCCTGGCTCTTGATGTAGGCTTCTGCCGCCTCGCGCTGGTTGTCGAGCGAGTTGAACTCCTGCTCGAGCCCGTGGTCGGTCGAGACACGGGTGTAGATGGCGCAGCGCAGTGGCTGGCCGGAGCTGCCTGCCTTCATGCCTCGTCTCCTGACGTGGAGCGAGTGGGCCTGTCGCGCAGGCCGAAGAAGCGTGGTCCGTTCCAGCGCGTGCCCGTGATGGCCCGGGCCACCTCGGACAAGCTGCGGTACGTGGTGCCGGCCCAGGCGTACCCGCCCTCGGCCACGGTGACCCGGTGCAGAACTCCGTCATGCTCACGCACGAGCTGGGCACCGACCTTCAGGGTGCGGGTCTCGGCTACGGGCGGGATGGGGCTCTTGTCGCCTGCCCTGCGCTGGCGTGCGATGCGGTCGAGGAAGCGTGCGGTCTCCCGGTCGAGGTCACCGAAGGCGTTCGCCTGGACGCGGTAGGCCAGGATGCGAACTAGGAGCGCCCGCGAGAGGTGGGCCGGCGCTTGCTTGCGGAACAGCTTGCGCCAGCGCACCCACAGGCCATGCAGGTCGAGGTCGGCGAGGGCCGCCACCTCAGCGGCGACGGCCGCCTCGCGCGAGGGCTCGTTGTCTGAACGGGAGGGGGTGGAAGGCGCCCGTGCCAGGGCGGGGTTGGGCATGGTGCTCACGCCTCCACCGTCCCGGTCTCGCTCGCAACGGTGGTCTCAGCCGTACCCGGTTCTGCCGTGGTCGGGGCCATGTCCCCGCTGATGCGGTACACCGTGCGGCCACCCGCGTCCCGGCTCTTGGCGAGGGTGTAGCCGCGCTGGCGCAGGCCGGTGAGGGCAGCTCGGGTGGTGTGGGGCAGCCAGCCCGTGGCCTCGACCAGCTCGTCCATGCCCGCCCCATCGGGCCGGCTCAGGAGCCCGATCACCAGAGCCCGCTTCGTGCCCTCCCGCCCCGGGGAGACCCGGACCGCTGAGCACAGTGACGGGAGCCGGGCGACGCCCAGCTCATGCGCCCCACCGTCTTCGGCTCCGTCCGGCTCGTCCGCCTCGATGCCGATGGCCCGCAAGCCCGAGGCGGTCACCTTCAGCCCCAGCCAGCGGCCCGCGCCCTCGTCCCTGAACCAGTGCGGGCCTTCTCGCCCGACCGGCACCTTGGTGACGAGCTCCGCGATGAGCAGCTTGGAGGCGACTGTGTGGGCGGCTCCGCCGCGCAGGGTGTCGAGAGGGACCAGCAAGCCGTCGGCCCGCTTCGAGGCGCGTGAGAGCAGCACGAGCTGTGTGTCGGTGAGCGGGGGAGAGGTGGTCATGGCACGATCCGTCAGCTTACGACGGCACGGCGCCGTCACTGGCCCGAGCCCCGGATCGCACGCGCAACACGGGGCGGATCGGCCAGGGAGGAGCACGGGGCGGGTCTGGCGCTCAGCCCCCGCGCTCGCGCCGGATGCGGTTGAGGATGGTCACGGCCGAGAGCAGCTTGTCAGCCTCGTAGGTGTGCTGCTCAAGGTCCAACACCAGCCCGACCGCCTCCTCCTCGGCGCCTGCCCTGGCGCAGGCGAGCGTGGCACCCTTGACCCGAGCGGCGTCAGCAAGCCTGGAGGCGATCTTCTCGGGCAGTCGACCGGGGTGAGGCTGAAGGGCGGGGGCGGGCTCATGAGCGTGTCTCGCGTGCGGTGCTGGCCACCACACACGCTCCGTTCGCCGGCACAGTCCAGCAGACCCTGCGCAATCAAATTGCTTTCTGGAGAGTGGTGCAGCCCGAAACCGGTTCTATCCGGCCTAGCAAGCGCCAGCTCAACGGCTGACCTGATGTGGCGGAACACGGCGAGTTAACAGTTCAGATTGCTGCTTGTGAAATCTCACAAGCCGATTGACACTGCCGCCATGTTCGATCCGGCTTCACCGTTCGTGACGACCTCCGGTTCTGAAGGGCTACCGCCCGGGGCAGAGTCGATGAACGCCGTCGCCTATAAGCGACTGCGCCAAGCAGTCGTGCAACTCGACCTCAAGCCCGGCCACCGTGTGACCGAGGCGGAGCTCGCTGATCGCTACGGGCTTGGTCGGGCGAGTGTGCGTACCGCTCTCATTCGACTATCAGTGGTGGGGCTTGTTGAAGCTCAGGCACGCCATGGATGGCTGGTCGCTACGGTAACGGGCGCTTTGGTCGGAGAGATTGTCGCCGCCAGACGCGCCCTAGAGCCTTCGCTTACCGAGGTTCGGCTCTCCGAAGGGCTGACCGGCAAGGTCGAAACGCTTGTTGCGATGAATCGGGCCCTGAGCGGACAAAGGGGGCAAGCCCTCGCCACAGCACGCATCAATGATCGTCAGATCCTCGCACTGCTAGCGTCCAGGCTTGATCGCTTCCATTGCCGCTGGCTTGCTGAGGTCTGGGATCACACCGACCGCGTGGTCAACCATTTCCACGCTACAACCCATCCGTGGCAACCACCCGATCGCGATGGCCTCGTCCATGCCATTGTCGCTGGGGATGCGAATGCTGTCCGTTGCGAGGTCGAAGCAGCGATCGCTGCTTTCGAAGCTTGGGTCACCCGAGCAGTTCTTCGGGCACCCGTATCGTTAAGTCTACCCGCGCCTCGGGTGCCTCGTCCAACCGAGGCGCGCGGCACACAAGTCCGCCAAGTCCGCGCATCTCAAGAAGCAGGAAGGTGAGCTCATGAAAAGCGCAAGGTTGTTCATCGCCGGCGTTGCCCTCGGAGCCCTCTCGGCCTTCGCGATCGGACCGGCGCAAGCGGGTCGCGACAGGCTCGTCGTCGACCTCGTCAACGAACCATCGTCCCTGGATCCACATGTGCAGTGGAATCCTGATAGCTACTATGTTTACCGAAATATCTTCGACAACCTGCTGACGCGCGACGATGCTGGCAACATCGCTCCGCAGATTGCGACGAGCTGGAAGCAGCTCTCGGATACGGAAATTGAATTCACGATCCGGGATGACGTGACGTTCCACGACGGACGTAAGCTCACGCCAGAGGATGTCGTCTACAGCGTGACGCGGATCACCGACCCAAAATTCGGCAGCCCGCAACTGGGGCAGTTCAACAAAATTACTGGCGCTCAGGCGAGCGGCCCAAATACGGTAAAGTTAACAACGGACGGCCCCTACCCTGCCCTCCTCGCGCAATTGGTCAAGCTTTCGATCGTACCCAAACACGTGGTCGAGGCAGTGGGGAAGGACGCGTTCAATCAAAAGCCGGTCGGGAGCGGTCCCTATCTCTTTGAGGGCTGGCAGCGTGGCGTGCAGGTCGCGCTCAAGCGCAACGACGCTTACTGGGGCCCGAAAGGCAAGTTCCCCGCCGCCATCTTCCGAGCAGTCCCCGACGCCGCAACGCGAGTCGCCAATCTCCAGGCCGGCTCCAGCGATCTGGGCGTTTCGCTCGACAGCGATCAGGCAGCCCAGCTGAAATCCTCAAGTCGCGCGAAGCCGCTCGCCGTCCTCACGGAGCGTGTCGCCTACCTGCGCCTCAATCCCAGCAAGCCGCCCTTCGACAATGCCGACGTTCGTCGTGCCGTCGCCTACGCCGTCGACAAGGAGGGCCTGATCGAGGGCGTGCTGGGCGGTTACGACAAAGCGGTCCCGATCATGCTGACGCCGGTGCACGTCGGCTGGGTCGAGGGCGTTAAGGCGCCAGCGTACGACCCCGCGAAGGCGAAAGCGCTCGTCGCCAAGGCTGGCGCTGCAGCCAAGGCGGAGATTGAACTCGCCACGGCGCCGGTCTTCGACCAGCGGGTCGTCCAAGCTGTGCAGCAGATGCTCACGGACGTCGGTCTCAACGTCAAAATCGCAATGTCCGACATGGCGTCGTATCTCAAGCGCGCCCAGAGCGGGCCGGAAACCGTGCCGTCGTTGAGCTTCGGGCGGTGGTCTTGCGCATGCCAGGATGCGGACGGGGTCATCTTCCCGCTGTTGCATAAGTCGAGTGGCTGGTCAGCTTACCGCAACACAAAGGCCGACGAGCTGCTTGAGGCAGCTCGTGCGACGCTTGATGAGAGCAAGCGGATCGCGGCCTACAAGCAGGTGCATGAGATCGTCGCGGATGAAGTGCCGCTAGTGCCACTCTACCAGTCGGCCATCATCTACGGCGCGGCGAATGCGCTCCAGTGGAAGCCGACGCCCAACGAGAGCATGTTCTTGAACCGGATGGACTGGAAAGATTAAGGCCGCGAGCCCGGTCGACGTGCCAGATGCGCAGCTTCCTCCTCCGGCGTCTTGGGCAAGCTGTCGTCACGCTCTTCGGCGTGGCGACACTGATCTTTTTTCTTCAGCGTCTCACGGGTGATCCGACCTATCTGCTTGTTCCTGAGACGGCCACGCCCGCCGATATCGAAGCTATGCGCCGAACGCTCGGGTTCGATCGGCCGCTGATCGTGCAGTACCTCAGCTTCCTGGCCGATCTGGCGCGTTTCGATCTTGGGCGGTCAGTTGTCCAGAACGTACCAGTTTCCACGATTATCGCCTCCCGCGTGCCCTACACGCTGATGCTTGCTGGCGGCGCGCTCCTTGTCGCTTGCGGCATCGGCATCCCAGTCGGCATTGCCCTCGCGCTCTGGCGTGAAAACCCGGTCTCCCGAGCACTTGCCGGCCTTGTCCTGGCTGCCCAGAGCATGCCGACCTTCTGGAGCGGCATCTTGATGATCATGGTGTTTGCCGTGACACTCAGGTGGCTTCCGCCCTCCTCGACGGGTGGCGTCGAGCACCTGATCATGCCGTCGATCGCGCTCGGTCTGCTGAGCATGGCCACGTTCGCCCGCATCACACGAACGGCACTGCTCGATGAACTCTCGAAAGATTACGTGCGCACAGCACGCGCCCGCGGGGCGAGCCGACGCTGGATCCTGGTCCGCCACCTCGCTCGGAACGCCGCCATCCCGGTGATCACCGTTGCGGCACTCGAGATATCGAACCTGCTCGCCGGCGCGGTGATCGTGGAGACGGTCTTCGCGTGGCCAGGGCTCGGCCAAGTGACTGTCCAATCGATCCTGGCAAGGGATTTCCTTGTAGTTCAGGGTGTCGTTCTACTGGGAGCGTTTGTGACGATCGGACTCAATGTCCTTGCCGACATCCTCTACAGCATCGTCGATCCGCGCATCCGCCTCGACGGGGTCGCGCGATGACTGCACGGCCGGCGACCCTGCATCCAGAGCGCGCTCGTCGGCGCGTCAGGCTGGCGACGTGGATCCCCCTCGCCATCATCGTGGCCTTCGTGCTCGTCGCAATCCTTGCGCCCTACATCGCGCCATATAATCCAAACCAGCAGAACCTCCTGGCGCGATTGCGAGCCCCCGGTTTCGTGTCCCGCGGCGTCACCTATGCCCTTGGGAGCGACGAGCTTGGTCGTGACCTCCTGAGCCGCCTGATCCACGGCGCACGCATCTCGCTGCTGGTTGCCTTTGCATCGGTCCTCATCTCGGGCACGGTCGGCGTGACGCTCGGGATGCTGGCCGGCTACCTGCGCGGCACCGTCGAAACCGTCGTCATGCGCATCGTCGACGTCTTTCTCTCGATTCCTGCCATCCTGCTGGCCATCATTACGGTCGCGGTGCTCGGACCGGGTCTTGTCAACGTCATCCTCGTCCTGGCGCTCACGCGCTGGCCGCGCTACGCGCGCGTGGCATACGGACAGACTCTCGCCGTTGCTAATATGCCCTACGTCCGCCTCGCGACATTCATGGGGGCGAGCCCCAGCCGAATCCTGCTTCGCCATATCCTGCCGAACATTATCGGCGCCGTGACCGTCGTGGCGACCCTGGAGTTCGGCCTCATGGTGCTGTTCGAGGCAGGATTGTCGTTCCTCGGCCTGGGTATCCAACCACCAACCGCGAGCTGGGGAGCCATGCTGTCGACAGGCCGAAGCTATCTCGCCAATGCCTGGTGGATCGCGACCTTCCCAGGTCTCTGCCTGTTCCTGCTCGTTCTCGCCGTCAACCTGCTCGGGGATGACCTACGAGACCGGTTCGACCCACGATTAAGCTGAGGCAATCATGAATAGCTTCTCCGACCTGAAAGGACGCCGGGCCGTTGTGACCGGCGCGTGCGGTGTGATCGGCCGTTGGCTCGTCGAGACTCTCCACGACGCGGGATGCGACATCTGCGTGACTGACACCTCAATCGCGCAGCTCGAGGCGCTCGTGTCGGAGATGGGTCTCTCCCGCGGGAGCTTCGCTCATGCTGCTGACCTGACGGACGAAGCGTCCATCATCGATCTCGTGGCGGAGGTGGGTGCACGGTGGGGCGCAGCCGACATTCTCGTCAACAATGCCGGGATCTATCCGTCGGCCTTCCTCCTCGACATCTCGACCGCCGAGTTCGACCGCATCTTTGCAATCAATCTCCGAGCGCCGTTCATCCTGACCAAAGGTCTCGCCATCCAGATGGTCGAGAGGGACGTGCGTGGATCTGTCATCAACATTTCGTCCGGGGCGTCACGCAAGATGCGCCGCACCGTCGTGCCCTACTGCACCTCAAAAACCGCGCTCGACCGGCTAACGAAAGGCTTTGCGATTGAGCTCGCCGAGTTCGGGATCCGCGTGAATGCCCTAGAGCCGGGCTTCGCCACCGGGAGCACGGTTTCAGATCTCACGGAGGAGCACATCCGGGCGACAGTCTCGAACATCCCGCTTGGCCGGCCGTCCTCGCGTCAGGACGTCGGCAATGCCCTTCTCTATCTCGCGAGCGACGCGTCGGCCTATGTGACCGGCTCCACACTCACTGTCGACGGCGGAAATTCGATCGGCTCCCTGGCCGTTCATCAAGCCAAGAAGCGGCCGCTGTGAGACGCACATGACACCTGTACCTTACGCTTGGCCTGAAGGTCGCCGCGGAACCTTCTGTTTCACGGTCGATGTCGACGCGGAAGCTCCCTATCTCTGGAGCCTGAAAGATGGGCCCGCTCCGGGGCTGCTCAGCCAGATGGAGCAACGGCTTTTTGGCCCGCGAACGGGGATCTGGCGCATTCTCGATTTGCTGGACCGGTTCGGCATCAAGGGCACGTTCTTCGTGCCCGGCTCGGTCGCGGAGGCCCATCCTGCTTTGCTCCCCGCTTTCGTGTCCCGAGGTCACGAGATCGGGCTGCACGGCTACTTCCATGAGCTCGCAAAGCAGATCTCGGACGAGGAGTTCAGCCTGGCGCTGGAGGCGTCGTTCGAGATCTTCCATCGCCAGGTCGGGATCAAGCCAAGGGGCTTTCGTTCTCCGGCCTGGGAGATGACGCCGCACATGCTGGAGGAGGTGAGACAACGCGGCCTGTACGACTCGTCGCTCATGGGGTTCGATCACCCCTACACGATCGGTGGTGTGACCGAGGTTCCTGTGCAGTGGATGATCGACGATGCCGTGTTCTTCAAGTTCGTCGGTGATGGGTACGATCGTGGCGCGCCGGCTGCAACGGCGCCGATCTTGGATGCTTGGCTTGATGAGTTCGAGACGGTCCAACGCTTCGGTGGGCTGATGATGCTCACCATCCACGACTGGATATCCGGCCGGGCGCACCGCATCCGGATGCTGGAGCGGCTGCTGGAGCGGGTCGTCGCCGATGCGGAGTGCTGGATCGCGACCGTCGGCGAGGTCGCTGTGCACCACGAGGCTTCCGAGAACCGAGATCGCTTCGCCGTTCCCCTACGCTTGCCAGAGAACATCACGGATCGGCGTTTCACGAGGGCGGGCTGATGCAGACGTTCACCATCCGCAAGGAGGAGGTTCGCTCCCGCCATGGCCTTGTTGCCGCGCAGAACCATCACGCGGCCCTTGCTGGGGCAGGTGTGCTGGCCAGTGGTGGGAACGCCATGGATGCGGCCGTCACGACGGCGCTGACGCTCTCGGTGGTCGAGCCGTGGCTGTCCGGCATCGGCGGCGGTGGCTTTTTGCTGCACGCTGATGCGGCCAGCGGACGGATCGATGCGCTCGACTTCAACGTCGTCGCCGCTCGAGGGCTCGATCCGAGCGACTATCGGCTCGTCGGGGCGGCGTCTGGGAACTGGTTCGACTGGCCCGCGGTCGAGGGGGACCGGAACGGGTCTGGATTTCACTCGATCGCGGTTCCAGGCGCAGTGGCAGGGCTGGCGGAAGCCCTCGACCGGTTCGGGACGATCTCGTTCGCGGATGCCTTGGAGCCGGCGATCGAGCACGCCGAGCGCGGTCTTGAGATCGACTGGTTTGCCGCCCTCTCGATCGCGGCGGACGCGGCGGGGCTTGCCCAGTTTCCAGCATCTGCTGAACTGTTTCTAGAGGCAGGGCGGGCACCTAAGCCCGGGGAGCGTGGCTCCTCGATTCGCAGGCCCATGCACCGTAAAGCCAGTCTGATGCGACGTCTCGCCCAGGCAGGCGCGCAGGACTTCTACGAGGGCGAGATCGCGCGAATTTTGGTTGAGGACCTCGAAGCCGGCGGCTCGGCAATCCGCCTTGCGGATTTTGCCGCGTTCAAACCGACCTGGCACGAGCCGCTCAGGGGCGCCTACCGCGATGTTGAGGTCAACACCATCCCGGGATTAAGCGGCGGGCCAAGCTTCCTCCAGGCGTGTTCGCAGCTCGAGGCGAGTGCGATCGATGCCGACACGAGCACGGCGGACGCGGCGCTCCTTTACGCTGAGGCCATTCGCGAGGCGTACCGCATTCGGCTCCAAGTCATGGGGCATGCGGCCAATCCCCAGGTCGGCTGCACAACCCATGTCAGCGTCGTGGATAGCGCTGGCAACATGGTGTCTCTGACCAACACGCTCCTGTCCCGCTTCGGCTCAAAAGTGGTGCTGCCGCAGGCGGGCCTGCTGCTGAACAACGGGATCATGTGGTTTGATCCTCGGCCCAATCAGCCCAATTCCATCGCACCCGGCGCCAAGCCCCTCGCCAACATGTGCCCGCTGATCCTGCGCAGGCCGGATGGCACCATGCTGAGCATTGGAGCGGCGGGTGGACGTACGATTTTCCCGACGCTGCTGCAATTGACGTCGTACATCGTGGACTACGGCATGAGCTTGGAAGC
>DASPJU010000616.1:0-2215 GCA_035628475.1 Salinarimonas sp.
CCTCAGCATCGACCGGCAGCCCGCCCTTGCCGCCAGTTCCCCCATCGTCGAAGGCCGCAGGAGCGGCTTTGCCGACACCCGGCTGGACTACTACCAGCGCAATCAGGCCCGCGTCCCTTCCATCATCGGCAGCGTCATCCCCGAGCCTGTATATACTCGCGCCGACTACGAGCAGCAGATCCTCCAGCAAACCTTCCGTGATATCAGGCCCTACGACACCGGGAGCGTTCTGCAGGAGGAGTTCCTCAATAGCCGCGGTGCGATTGCACGCTTCAGCCGCGGATCCATCGAGATCAGGCTGCTCGACATCCAGGAATGTCCCGCCGCCGACATGGCAATCGTCGAGTTCATCGTCGCTCTCCTGAAGGCGCACGTGGCCGAGCGGTTCCTCCCCTACGAGGAGCAGAAGCAGATGCCGACAGAGGCCCTTCGGACGATCTTCCTCGACTGCGTGCGCGACGGCGAGAAGGCGATCATCCATCACACGCCATTCCTTCGCATGTTTGACCTGCACGAGCACCATGGCGTCTCGGCTCGGGAGACATGGATGACAATCGCCGATGCCCTCCACATCGACTGGCGGCAGCCGACGTCAAAATTCCCGCTGGGGGCAATCCTGCAGCGGGGGACACTCTCCACCCGCATTCTGCGCGCCATGGGTGATCCTTACGACCCGGACCGCATCCCCGCCGTCTACCGCGAGCTCTGCACCTGTCTCGCCGAGGGAAGACAGTTCGGCCTGTGACCACTGCCGGCGGCAGACACACTTCCCCACACACGGACATGGTTAAGCTGCAGACGCCGGATCAGGCGCTCGCTCCCACGAAACCCAACCTCCACGAAGCAGACCCGTCTACTCCTGAGCAGCGCCGGTCGCAGTGGATGTCCATCTGGGAGGGCTGTGCCACGACGGTCTTCCTCTCTTGGACGACAGGCATCGCACTGATAGGCTACATGAAGGGGGTCGGCGCTACGTCTGAGCAGGTCATGCTTATCGCCCTGATCCCGCAGTTGATGCAGGCCGTCAGCCCGCTCGGAGCTTGGCTTCTCTCGCGCTACCCCCGCCCGAAGCTCCTCATTGTGACCGGTACTCTCATCGCCCGGTCGCTTTTTCTAATTCCTGCCCTCCTCCCACTCCTCTTCTACGAATCCTTCATCCGCGAAGGTGGCAATCCAAGGCTCGTTTGGGGCGTACTGGCGCTGCTCGCCATCACCCAGTTCTTCCAGTGTGCCACCGGCCCCATCTGGTTGGATTGGATGGCTTCTTTGGTTCCGCAGCAGCGGAGGGGACCTTACTTCGGCCTCCGCAACGGCATCTGTGGGATCGTCGGCCTGTGTGCCCACCTCGGTGGTATGATGCTTCTCGACTACCTACAGGCCCCGCAGAACTTTCAGGTGCTCTTCGCCGCAGGAGTCCTCTTTGCCTGGCTTGGTATCTTCCTCTACACACGTCAGCATGAACCGCAGCTCAATATCGCCAGGATCTCCCTCACCCGCACCTTCCTCGAACCTCTGGCCGACAGGAATTTCCTCCGTTTCCTCCGCTACGCTGTCTACTGGCAAGCCGCGGTGATGCTGGGCGCAACGTACCTGTTCGACTTCTTCTTCGAGGTGCAGAAGTTCACATTTACCCAGTTGGGCATTTACCAGGCCATTGCAGCCTTCTCATCGCTTGTATTAGGCCCCCTCTGGGGCCGCCTCGCCATGCGCGTCGGAAACAAGGCCGTGCTTACCTTCACGACCATGATCGCCGCGTCGGCGCTACCAATGACATGGCTGCTTATGACTCCCGGCGACCCGACGCTCCTCTATCTCAGCGGCTTTATCGATGCCTTCGCCTGGAGCGCCATCAACCCCGCCATCGTCAACCTTGCTCTGGTGACCGCGCCGCCGAACAAACGCGCCGCATACATGTCCGTGATGAGCTTGGCACAGGGATTGGCGGGAGCACTTGGAGCCCTTCTCTCCTGGGCCCTCCTGGGAATGGCACAGCAGTTCACCTTCACCCTCGGCAGATACGAGTGGACAGCATACCACTGGGTGTTTGTGGTCTCGATCTCAATCCGCTCTTTCGCGTTTCTGCTCATCGCTCCGATTCACGAGAGCAAGGCATGGCGCGTGCGCGACGTGATGCGCGCCTTCCTGGCTTGGCGTTTCACCGGCTTCCCCTGGCGCTGATCAGCGCTCCGCAAGCAGTTGCAGAATATGTTGAATG